>JACZKS010000026.1 GCA_014859895.1 Rhodospirillales bacterium | reverse complement strand
GCTCGGCCTCGGCCTGCTGGGCCCGGCCACCGGCTCGACCCTGGTCGGCCTTGTCGACGTGATGGAAACGGTGCCCTACACCGTTTTCGGCACCATGGGCACGGCCGGTCTTTTCGCGATCACCCTATTCGGGGCCGGGCTTCTGGCCCTTCATCTGATGGACGACGCGACGGTCAGGACCATCCGTCCCGCCCCCTTCGACGCCGTCTTCGCCTGGCTTAAGCGGCCGTGGCGGCGCCCCGATGGCGCCCTCATGCTGGGCCTCTTCTGGTGGACGACGATGGGAAGCGCCGCCTTGATGGCGCTGGCCATCGCCTTCGATGGCCGGCACCGCGACTTCCCCTCCCTCGGCATGTGGATTCCGGGCCTGGCCCTGGCGCTGCACGCCGCCCGCGCCGGCCTCGACAACCGGCCCGGCGAACGGCGCGAGGAAGCCTGGACCGTCGCCGCCGTGGCGATCGCCGGCCTGTTCGGCAATGACTGGTGGGGCAATGTCGAGGGCTGGGTATGGATCGCCACCTGCCTTCTGCTGGCGGCGCCCGGCTTGCCCATCGCGTGGGCCGAAGCCTTACGCCTGGCGAGGCGCCTTTTCCAGGCGGATCAGGCGCAGGCTGCCTATGACTAGGGCGACCACCGCCAGGCCAGTATTGTAGAAGACCAAGCCAAATCCGGCCAGGAACAGGACCAAGAAGCCGAGACGGCGGGCCGTCACCTCGCTGCGTACCAGCCACAGCAGGCAGGCCAACGCCGGCATCAGCACGCGGCCGGGCATCGACTGCGCGGAAACGATGAGGCCTCTGCGCGGCCCGCACCACAAGGGCGCGTTGGCCGCCTCGTCGCAGAGGATGCCGATGGAGACGGGTTCGACCAGCTCGTAGCGCAAGACCAGGGCGACCGCGAAGCCGATTGCCGCCAGCAAGAGGGCACCCAGAATCGGCACCTCGACGAAGAGAACGCGCGTCACCCGGACCATCGATCGAACCTTTCCGCCCCTTCCCGCAAGCCTTCACATGGGGGCGGCCGATCTTAGAGCATTATCCGAACCCGGAATCAATTCGGATGGCTTGGCACCGGCAGTCCGGCAAGGATCGCCTGGACGTGTCCGATCTCATCTTCGTTCACGGAGTGGGTCATGCCGGGGTAGATGCGTTCGGTCACTTCGGCCCCCAGACCTTGCAGGACGCCGGTCGATTCCTGGACGCGCCAGAGCGGGATGTGGCCATCGCGATCGCCGCAGCCGATGAAGACCGGCGTGCCGGCCAACGAACCGGCGTAGTCCCTGGGCGTTCCCTCGGGGCCGATCAATCCGCCGCTCAAGGCCGCCACCCCGCCGTAGCGCCGGGCGTGGCGGGCGGCGTATTCGAGCGCCAGACAGGCGCCCTGGGAGAAGCCGAGAAGGACGACACGCTCGGGAGCAAAGCCCTCGCGTCCCAACCCCGCCATCGCGGCGTCGACCTGGGCGAGGGCCTGGGTAAGCGCCGGCTCGTTGTCGGCAAGCGGCGCCAGGAAGGAATAAGGATACCAGGTGCGGCCAGGCGCCTGGGGGGCCACGAAGGCCAGGTCCGGCCACGCCAAGGCTTCCGCCAGCCCCAGCATGTCCTCAGGCCCGGCTCCGCGCCCATGCAGCAGGATGACGGCGCCAGCGGCGCTTTCAAGCGGCGCGCCGGCTTTGAGAATATCGCCCGTCATGCCGCGCCTTCCAGGACCGGCAGTACCGATTCCAGTTCCGCCCGGTGCTCCTCGAGGAAGGGAGGCAGCTTGAGCGCGCCGCCCAATGTGGCCAGCGGCTCGTCGATGGTGAAGCCCGGCTCGTCGGTGGCGATCTCGAACAGCACGCCGCCCGGCTCGCGGAAATAGACCGAGCGGAAATACTGCCGGTCCTTCTGTTCGGTCACCGCGACGCGATGATTTTCCGACAGTTTTTGCGCCATCGCCGCCTGGGCGGCATCATCGACGGCGCGGAAGGCGACGTGATGGACCGAGCCCCGCCCCATGCCGCCCCTGAGGAACCCCTTGGCCTCGCGGATGTCGAGGAAACCGCCGGCCGCGGCATCGGCCCGGTAGCGGACCCACACGCCATCCCGCCCGGCTTCGGTGAAGCCCAGCACGTCGGTCAGGATGGCGCCGGTGGGCGCCGCCTGATCCAGCATCAGGGTGACGCCATGAAAGCCGCGGATGGCGTGCTCGGCCGGGATGCCGTTCGCGCTCCAGGCAGCCTCCGCCTCGGCGCCGGCGACGCCGATAAGGGCCAGGCGCAGGCCGTCGGGGTCGGCGAATTCGAGCACCGGCTCGCCGAAGCGCCGGGCTGGCGCGTCAACCGCCACGCCCTTCTCGATCAGCCGATGCGTCCAATAGCCGATGGCCGCCGCCGGCACCCGGAAGGCGGTTTCCTGCGTCAACCCGACGCCGGCGCGCCCGGCGCCCGCATGCTCCCACGGAAAGAAGGTGAGGATGGTTCCGGGCGATCCCGCCTCGTCGCCGTAATAGAAATGATAGGTGCCGGGATCGTCGAAGTTGACCGTCTTCTTGACGAAGCGCAGGCCCAGGGTGCGGGTGTAGAAATCGAGGTTGCGCGCCGCGTTGCCGGCAATCGCGGTGACGTGATGGATACCTGACATAGCGTGATCCTTTCATTCCGTCCCACGACGGAATCCGTTGTCGGAACTCCATATCGCGTTGCCGGGATCGGGAAACAATCGGCGCCAAGATCACAAGACTGTCGCCAAAACATGGACAATATCCAGCCGGCGGCGCCTAAGCCCCGGGCAGTGGTATGAATTCGCTTTCCCCCGGGACCGGCCGGAAGCGCCCGCTCTTCCAGTCCTCCTTGGCGTCCTCGATGCGCTCCCGCCGCGAGGAGACGAAGTTCCACCAGATGTGGCGCGACCCTTCCAGCGCGGCGCCGCCCAGCAGCATCAGGCGGGCCGCCCGGACGGCGCGAAGGGTGATGCGATCGCCCGGCCGGAAAATCAACAGGCGCGGCGCCTCGAAGAGGTCGCCGGCCACCTCGATCTCGCCCTCCACCACATAGACGGCCCGTTCCTCGTGATCGGCGTCGAGCGGGACCTTCGCGCCCGCATCGAGAAGCACTTCGACATAGAACCACTCGGAACAGCGGCCGACCGGAGATGAAAGGCCGAAGGCCGACCCGGCGATCACGCGTGCCCACACGCCGCCGTCTTCGACAACCGGCAGGACGGCAGCGTCGAAGTGCTGGAAGCCGGGGTCCGTTTCCTCGTGCGCGGCGGGCAAGGCGATCCAACTTTGAATGCCGAACATGCCCTCGCCCGTCTGGCGGGCGGCGCCGGGCGTGCGCTCGGAATGGGCGATGCCGCGCCCGGCCGTCATCAGGTTCATCTCGCCGGGACGGATCTCCAGCGCGTTACCCTCGCTGTCCCTGTGCATGATGCGGCCATCGAACAGGTACGTCACGGTGGCCAACCCGATGTGCGGATGCGGCCTGACGTCCATGCCCTGGCCACGAACGAACTGCACCGGCCCCATCTGGTCGAAGAAGATGAAGGGCCCGACCATTTGCTTCTGCTCGTGCGGCAGGGCGCGGCGAACGTTGAAGCCGCCGAGGTCGCGGGCGCGCGGCACGACGACGAGATCGAGCGCGTCGCACGAGCGTTTGTCGCCCAGCACGGGGTCCTGATCGGGCATCCAGCTCATAGGAAATCTCCTTGTCAAAGGCGCCTTCCACATGTGCGCTCGAACGGCGCCCATTCAAGATCTGCGGCGGTCGGGCCGGGTTACGGCTGCGGCGAGGAGAAGCGGGCGATGGTGGCCTTGGTGCGGGCCAGCGCGGCGGGGGCGACGGAAAGGGAACGCAGGCCCAGATCGAGCAGGCGACCGACATAGCGGGGGTCGCCGCCCATGTCGCCGCACAGGCTGACCTCGCATCCGGTTCGTTCGCCGTGCTGAACGACCCGCTCGATCAGGCCGAGCACGGCCGGATGGTCGGGGCGGGCCAGGCCTTCGAGGTCTCGGGCGCCGCGCGAGACCGCCAGGGTGTATTGGATAAGATCGTTGCTGCCGATGCTGTAAAAATCGGCGTCGAATTCCTCGATGGCGAGCGCTGCGGCCGGCACCTCCACCATCATGCCCAGCGCCACCTTGCCGAAACCGATGCGATGGGTCTTGAGGTCGCGGCGCACTTTGTCGAGGAGGCCCCGCACCGCCGCCACTTCGTCCGGGGAGGTGACCATCGGCAGCATGATGCGCACCGGCCCCAGGGAAGCGGCGCGCAGGAGGGCGCGCAACTGCACGCGAAAAACGGCAGGATGGCGCAGCGACAGGCGCACGCCCCGCCAGCCCAGGAAGGGGTCGGGCTCGTTCTCGGGCGAGAGGCCGGCGATCGGCTTGTCGCCGCCGCCGTCGAGGGTGCGGAAGGTGACCGGCCGGCCGGCCGCCCATTGAACGATGCGCTCGTAGGCCTCGAACTGCCGCCGCTCGTTGGGCGGGCGGCCGGCGCCCTGGAACAGGAACTCGGTGCGCACCAGGCCGACGCCGTCGCAATGGGAGGGCTCCAGGCCGTCGAGATCGGCCGGCCCGGCGACGTTGATGCCGACCGTCACGCGCTCACCATTCGCCGTCACCGCCGGGCCCGGCAGGTAGAGGGCGATCTGGCCGGTCCGTTCGGAGAAGGCGATGGCGCGCCGTTCGAAGGCGGCCCTTTCGGCGACCGGAGGATCGACGATCAGTTCGCCCCGCTCGGCATCCAGCAGGGCGGGTGCACCGTCTATCAGCGCGGCAGTGTCGGCCAACCCCACCAGCATTGGCACGCCCTTGGCGCGGGCCAGCATGGCGACATGGCTGGATCGGCTGCCGCCGATGAGCGCGAGACCGCCGCCGTGGCTCCAGTCGATCTCGAGGAAACGGGTAGGGCCGAGGTCGTCGGCCACCAGGATGGCGCCCATCGGGGGCGCCGCCGGGCCGCGGCCGACCAGCAGGCGCGCCACCCGGTCGCGAACGTCCCGCGTATCTGAATCGCGGGCCGCCAGATAGGGAGCGTCGGGCGGCGCCTCGACGGCTTCATCGACGGCGACCGTGGCGTTCCAGGCCTGGGACGCCGAGGCGCCGGCGGCGATGGCAGCATGAACGGGGCCGATGAGGGCCTTGTCTTCCAGGATGCGGAGCTGGATGTCGAGAATGTGGGCCGATTCGGGTTCCGGGGCCTTCGCGATCAGCCGGGCGATGTCGCGACGGGCCGCTTCCATCGCCCGCTTCAGGCGGCGGCGCTCCTTCTGCGGCGTGGCGGCGGCGACTCCGGCCGTACGCTCCTGGGCCGCCAGGAGAAAGACGGTCCCCGTCGCCAGGCCTTCCGAGGCGACCACACCCTGCAAGCGGCGCTCCACCGCCTTGGCCGCCCTGCCCCCCATCTTCGGCACCCCAACACTCCGTCCAGGCACGGGCACGACCGCCCGGCACGCGCCAAGGGTATGGGGGAAACGATGCCAAGGAAAGGGGATCTCGCGGGTTGGCGATCACCGCCGCGCGATGATCCAAACGGCATGCACGATGCCGGGGATATAGCCCAGCAACGTCAGCAGGATGTTCAGCCAGAAGTGCAGGCCCAGCCCGACCTGGAGGAACACGCCGAGCGGCGGAAGGAGAACCGCGGAAATAATGCGGACGATGTCCATGGCAGGGGCCTCCCCGGGATGACGGCCCACCCACGCGGGCCCGTCCATGGAAACCGCCGAGCCGGCGTGAAGGTTCCCCCGCCGACCTTGCCGGGCCCGCCAAAAAAAACCGGGTCCACGAGGGACCCGGCGAGTTTACAGGGAGGCTTCACGTCTGGGAGACGCTGGACCCGGCGTCTAGGACCCGGGCCCAAAATTCGGGCATCGCGCCCGAACAGGTGAAAATTTAGTCGTATTCCGGCGAAAGATCCAATGCCGGCTCGGCAGGGCAGCCATGCGCTTTCGGAAGGGCCTGCGATCGTGGCGCATCGAATCGCATCGACGCGCGGTGCGGTCATGCTGTTATATGCGCAGGCAAGCACACACGATGGCGCGGGTTCGCCAAGGAGTTGGCCGTGGGATCATTAATTGGAAAGCGCGCATTCGTTACGGGCGCCGAACAGGGCATCGGTAAGGCCGTGGCCGAAGGCCTGCTTAAGGCCGGCTGCGACGTCGCCATCCATTACTACATGGGCGAGGAGGGGCCGAACGAACTTACGGCGCTCGCCGCCTCTCTCGGTCGCCGCACTTCCGCTTTCCAAGCCGACCTTACGGACGAAAAGGCGGCCGTCGAGGTGGTGGGAAAGGCGGCGGCTTTCCTGGGCGGCCTCGACGTGCTGGTCAACAACGTCGGAGGACTGGTCGAGCGCCGGCTGTTGGGCGACGTCGACGTCGCCTTCTGGCGTACCGTCATCGACATCAACATGACGACCATGATGCTGGTGACCCGCGAGGCCGTGGCGCACCTCGCCCAGGCCAACGGGGCCTCCATCGTCAACCTGTCGTCGCTGGCCGGCCGCAAGGGCGGCCATCCCGGATCGCTGGTCTATTCGATGACCAAGGGCGCGGTCCTGACCTTCACCCGTGCGCTCGCCAACGAGCTGGGTCCCAAGGGCATCCGCGTGAACGCGGTGGCGCCGGGGCTGATTCTCGGCACCCGCTTCCACAATGTCCACACGACGAAGGAATCAGCCGACGAGACCATCCGGGGCATTCCCCTGGGGCGGGCCGGCGATGTTTATGACATCGCCCGACCGATCGTCTTTCTGGCCTCCGAATACGACGGCTTCATCACCGGCGAGACGCTCGACATCAACGGCGGAGTATACTGCGCCTAGCCCCCCATCCTTTCGAGCGAAAGGCATCGCATGCTCAAGACCAAACTTCTTCACCCGGAAATGCTACGGGTGCTCGCCAGCTCGGGCCACTTTTCGCAGGTTCTCATCGCCGACGGCAACTACCCGTTCGCGTCGCGCTCGGGCCCGAACGCCACCGTCGTCTACCTCAATCTTACGCCGGGCATTCCCAAGACAACCGACGTGCTCGAAGTCCTTCTTGATGTCATTGCCGTCCAGGAGGCCGCGGTCATGAAGATCCCGACCGGCCAGGCCGCTCCGATCCATGACGAATATCTGCGGATGCTGCCTGCGGGCATCGAGATGAAGCGTTTGGAGCGCTACGACTTTTACGACGCCGCGTGTTTGCCATCGACGACGCTCATCGTCGCCACCGGCGAAAAGCGGCGGTTCGCCAACCTGCTGCTCACTATCGGTGTCGTGAAGCTGGAGCAAAGCGAACCGTACTAGCGCGAAGACGCAAGACCGGGACCGATCACGATATTGTGCCCAAGTCCCGGACTTGCAACGTCGCCCCACAAAAACAATCTTAGCCTGACCGGCCGGCCTTCGGAGGACGTCGGACCAAGTGGCTTTTCGGCAGCGAACAGGAGGAACCGATGACCTTCGGACGCTTCTTGCCCATGGTGACCGCCGGAGCTGTGCTCGTTCTGTCCCATGGGGCGATCGCGCAGGATGACTGGATCGTCAAATCCAGCCCGCATTCCGTTCCCGCCACGGTGGAAAAGTTGAAAACCGCGATCGAGGGTGCCGGCGCCGTTGTCGCTGCCGTCGTCGATCATGCCGCCGCGGCGCAAAAGGTGGGGATGGAGTTGTCGCCGACGACGGTCGTCATCTTCGGCAATCCCAAGCTCGGCACCCCGTTGATGATTGAAAACCCGAAAGCGGGAATCGATCTTCCCTTGAAGGTGCTGGTCTGGCAGGACGGCGCGTCGACCATGATCGGTTATCTGCGGCCCGATGCCCTGGCCAAACGCCACGAGATCGACGCCAGCCACAAGTCGATCGAGATGATGACCGGCGCCCTCGCGAAGATGACGGACGCGGCAACGGCGCAATAGTTGCGCCGCCGGGGCGCCGGCCAAGGCTTCCTCGCCACACCGGGAATCAATCGGGCTCGCCTTTGGCCCTTCGAAGCAGCCCCACGCCGACGATGAGCGCCGGGATCGCGGCGATTAGGTAGCCCGCCCCGTAGCTGCCGGACACCGCGAGGATGGCTGCGAAAACCAACGGATAGAGCGTCGCGCTGCCCATGATGAAGACGATGACGCCGCCGGTGGTGGCGCCGACCCGGCCGGCCGGCGCGAGGCGCGCCACCTCGGCCAAAAGAACTCCATGCCAACTGAAGGCGGTGGCGGTGTAGACGACGGCTACCGCCATCACCGCCGGGACCGGCCAGCTGGGCGCCACCAGCCCCATCGCCGCCGAACCGACGGCCATCACCAGGCCGAGCCCGGCCAGGACCACGCGGGGCGAAGCTACGGACCCGGCGATGGCGCCCCACAGCATGCGGGTGACGACGGCCACCCCCTGGGCCACCGAGAACACGGTGCCGGCAGTGGTCAGCGAATGGCCGAGGCCGTTCACCAGGTAGGTGACGAAGAAGGAATCGAACAGGGCCTGCAAACCGACGAAGGTGAACGCCGCCAGCACGAGGTGGCGCAGGCGGGGATCGGTGGTCGCCGCCTTCAGCGTCTCCCGCGCGTCGGCAAGGAACGAGCGATGGCCGGCATGACGGTCGTCGTCGAACTCCGCCCGGAACGGCTGCAAGGCAAGGGCGAGTGCCACGTAGAGGATACCGGTCGCCAGGAAGGCGCCCCGCCAGCCGAACTGAAGGGCGAGAAACGGCACCAGCAGGCCGGCCAGAAGACCACCGGCGGGAACGCCGGTCTGCTTGATCGAGAAGAACAACGGCGCGCGCTTGGGCGGGCAGTGGCGGGCCAGAACATGGGAACTGGCCGGCGTCGAAAGTCCGGGACCGGGACTGATCAGAATGGCCGAAAGGGCGAACAGGACCAGGACCCCGGGAGTGGCGATGAACATGGCGGCGCCGGTCGCCAGCAGGGCGAACTGGCACATCCGCCAACCGCCGAAACGTTCGATGAAGCCGCCCGCCCCCATGGCTAGGACCATGGCCACCGAGGACAGGATTCCGGAATAGGCGCCGACCAGCGCCGGGTTGGTCCCCAGTTCTTCGGATATGACCGGCGCCAGGACCGGCAGCACCAGCCGGCTCATGGAAACGAAGGTCTGCTGCACGAAGAGTGCCGATACCGCGATGGCAAGAAGCCGTGTCGGCCTCGGGGATTCGCTCCCGCTTGGATCCATCGGATCGACCATCGAGCTGATATGGTGCCATGGATTGCTTGGCGGCGAAGACTACAAGAAAGACGGAGAAAAGCCAGCCTTCTTCAAACCCCACCTTACAAGCTGTCGCGATTCGGATCGAGGGGGCGTCGAGGTTTTCTTGTCCGGCTCGAAAGGCCGCGCGAATTGCTGGTGATGCTTGAAACCGGCCGTCAACTCCTCTCCGACTCCGGGCCGTACACAAACTCCATCAGCTTGTCCACGAGCAGATTATAGCCCTCGCTTGTGTAGTGATTGGGCGCCCGGTAGGGGAAATAGGCGAGGGGATCGTCACTCTCTCGCATGATTGTTTCGAAATCCAGTATGGGTATGCCGGCATCTTCGACACTTTGAAGCACGGCGTTCCGGGAGCCTATCGGCCGCTGCGCAAAACTCTGCCAGTCCGCAAGATAAACGAAATATAGCCGCCCGCCCCATCCCCGAACCTCATCGTCGGCAGCACGGACGATCTTTTCGAAAAGGGACATGGTCTCATCGGTCTGAGGCAGCAAAATTTGGCGGTCCAGATTGATCAGTTTCCGCAGATGGTAGAGCGTGATGAACTCCCGGAGCCGGACGGCGGGGGAACGCATCGCTTCCACGCCCTGTCTCACGGTCTCCTCCTCCGCATCTTCGCCGCGCTTGAAGATCTCGGCATCGAATATGCTTTTCAGCAGGGAATCTACCTCAGCCTGACGCTCGATCAGGTTCTGACGGGTGCCTTTAAGGTAGGCGCGCAGCCGGGCGCTTTTGCGTTCCTGGGCGAGATCGTCGAGATCGTTTGCGTAATACAGCCAGAACACGACCGGCGGCTGCCATGCGCGGCCATACTCGATGAGCGTCGCCAGTTCGAGCAATGGCCCGTTCGCAAGATTGCCGACGGTTACGGCGTTGATGCCCCGGCTTCGCAGCAAGCCGGCCGTCTCTTCGCCCTGTGGAACGCACATACCCTGCGCGAATGAATCGCCAACGACGAGAGCCTTGATGCCGTCCTTTGAATCATAAGCGGTATCGTCGTTGTTGAAGCCGTAACGGTCTGCCCCGAAGGTGACGTATGTGCCGCTCTCGTTACAGAGGACGGTGGTGACCCGGGACAGGCCACCCAGCGGCAACAGCCGCTCCAGGTACGGTTCGACACCGGGCAGGCCGATGAGGTAGTGGATCGGTGCGCGCGGATATGCCTCGGCTCCTGTTCGCCTGAGATCTTCGACGACATCGGGAATGGTGCGCAGGTCGAATGAAGGATCGGCGGCGGCGGCGGCGGAAAGGCGCCCCTGCGGCGGCTCATCCGTGAAAAATAACCACGCGTTGGCAAGATAAATCGATGCCCCCAGGGACACGGCCGTCAGGGCGACATTGACCCTGGCGGATTGCCCTCCCACCAGCCCGACCGCGACAATGGTCAGAAGGGAAACGCCGACGCTGAAAATGACGAGGGCCCAGGTCTCTTCGCCCTTGTAGGTCGACCATCCGTAGGCCACGAGGATGGAGCCAGCCAGGGCCATGCCGCCAAGGATGAAGTTGCCAAGAAGCCGCGCGGCAGGTGAAATGCCCCCGGCAGAATCGATTGCACCCACCATGAAGTGTCCCTTCACGAGGTTACCTTCATGAGACCGCTTTGAGGATGCGTTTATTCCGGCCTGAGGCTGTATCGCTGCCGGTTCGCGCCGGGCAAGATAGCCACGCAGTCGCTGCAAACCACCTGGCGTCGACGCCGCTCGGCAGGCTCCAACGAACCGGACTGTGGTTTCAAGGGGACGGTTTCCCATAGCCGGATCGGGCATCCGGCACGATCGTCCGATGCCCGATCCCGTAGACCCGCAGGCTGCGGGTGGGTTCCCGATTTCGCGCTATTGGGACCGAAGGCGACGACCGCCGGGCGCAACGGTCGTCGCAGGCCGGAGTCCCCGCCGATCAGGCCAGCAGGACGTCGAAGTTGACCAGGGCGTAATCGGTGCTGCCACCGGCATCGGCAACCGTGTAGAGGACGGAGTCCTGGCCGGTGAAGCCGGCCGGGGCCTTGTAGATGGCGGTTCCGGTATTGGCGTCCCAGCTGACATTGAAGCCCTTGGCCGACGTCGAACCGAGGCTCTTGACGGTCAGCGCGCCGTCGCCGCCATCGTCGTTCCAGGTCAGATAGCGCGTGTTGAAGTAGAGCGCCTGACCCGACTCGGCCGTCATGTAGTCATGGTGGGCCATGATCGGGGTGCCGGTGTCGCCCGAGGACGGAGGCGGCGTCGTGCTGCCGCCCGAGGACGGCGGCGGCGTGGTCGAGCCGCCGGCGCCGACCTGCACGTAGTAGACGCCGGTATCAGTGCTGCCATCGGCATCGCTGACGGTGTACTCGACACTGTCCTTGCCCTGCCAGTTGGCCACCGGCTTGTAGGTCATTGTGCCGTCGGAGGCGAACGAGACCGAGGCGCCGGCGGCGCTTTTGCTCGCTACCGAGGTCACTTTGAGCCCGCCGTCGAGGCCCTCGTCGTTGATCAGCAGGTAGCGGGCGTTCTGCCACATGGTCTGGTTGACGCCGGTCGACCAGCCGGCATCGTCGACCGCGATGACCGGGTTGCCGGTACCGCCCGAGGACGGAGGCGGCGTGGTGGTGCCGCCGCCCGACGGCGGGAGTGGCGTCATCACCGGGCCGCCGGAGCCGACCTGGATGTGGAAAGTGCCGGTGTCGGTGCAGCCGTCGGCGTCGGTGACGGTGTAGTTGATGCAATCCTTGCCCTGCCAGTTGGCGAGAGGCTTGTAAGTGATGGTGCCGTCGGAGGCGAAGGAGACGTCGACGCCGGCCGCGCTCTTGGCGTCGACCGCCGTCACCTTGAGGGCGCCCTCACCCTTGTCGTTCCAGGTCAGGAAGCGGGCGTTATGCCACAGGGTCTGGTTGACGTCCGTAGTCTTCAGGTCATCGACCGCGACCACGGCGGCACCCGACGGAGGTGGCGTCGTGCCGCCCCCCGAAGACGGCGGCGGCGTGGTCGTGCCGCCCGTGCCGACCTGGACGTAGTAGACGCCGGTGTCGGTGCTGCCATTGGCATCGGTGACGGTGTACTCGACGCTGTCCTTGCCCTGCCAGTCGGTCAGCGGCCTGTAGGTCATGGTGCCGTCGGCGGCAAAGGCGACCGAAGCGCCGGCCGCGCTCTTGCTGGCCACCGACGTCACCTTGAGGCCGCCGTCGAGACCCTTGTCGTTGATCAGCAGGAAACGCGCGTTCTGCCACATGGTCTGGTTGACGCCGGTCGACCAGCCGGCATCGTCGACCGCGTAGACCGGATGGTCGGTACCGCTTCCGCCGTCGCCCGAGGACGGGGGTGGTGTCGTGGTGCCGCCGCCCGAACCATTCGGGTTGGCCGCCTTGGCGTGATCGAGGCGGGCCGCGAAGTCGGCGTAGATGGCCGGCTGGTCGTTCTGGACCGACTGGGCGCCGGGATAGGGGCCGCAGTACAGCGAAGAACTGGAACTGTCAGTCCAGTAGTTGGGGCCGTGGCTGGTCTTGACGAAGGCGCCGCCCCAGCCGTCCACCGTCGGGTCGTTATCGGGGGCGGAATCGAGCAGGTAGAGCAGCGAGGGCGTGTCGCCCATCTTCAGGCCCCACGGCCGGGCATTGTAGAAGTAATCGCCCAACGCGCCATGGCCCTGGGCGTCGCTCATCTTCCAACTGTTGTTCTCGTGGCCGTTGTCGTCCACGTACATGCCGCGGGCCGTCGAGTTGTCCTCGACCCACCACAGGTTCTTGAAGTTGTTGTAGACGTAGTCGCGGGCGGCGGGCTCGGCCTGGGTGTTCCACGAGCCGATGCTCATGAGCTTGATCTTGCCGGCGATCGACGGGTCATCGTGCAGCGCCTGGGCGATGTCGGTCATGCCGCCCCAGGTCAGCACCCACAGCGGTTCCGAGGAGGCGTGCGCCGCCGCGATGATCGCCTTCGACCCCTCGCTCGGGTTCGACCAGCCCTGGGATGGCGCCTTGTTGATGGCGCCCTGGCTGACGATCGAGTGCAGGTAGTCTGGCGTCGGATAATCCGATGACCAGGTATTGAGCTTCGTATAATCCTGGGCGTAGACGTCGATCACTTTGTGAAAGTCGGCCGCTCGTCCGGCCATCGTCGTCGGGGTCGATACCAGGCCGACAAGGTCGAACTTGTCGGCATAGAGGAACGCGTGGACCGTGGACTGGATGTCGTCTGGGTCGAGCCCACCGATGTCGCTGGAGATGAGTACGCGGGGTTTAGCCATGATATGGAGCTTTCCTTTGACAGTAGGTTGTTTGTCGGAGAGACGAATTCAGCTCTCCTTGATGAGGGTTGCGGGAGCCGGGACGACGGCCGCCCGGATGGGCGGCCGTCGAAGCGCGGAGTGACTGGTCAGGTCAGCAGAACGTCGAAGTGGACCAGGGCGTAGTCGGAGCTGCCGTCGGCATCAGCGACCGTGTACTTGACCGTGTCCTTGCCGGTGAAGCCTGCCGGCGCCTTGTAGATGGCGGTGCCAGTGTCGGTGTCCCAGCTCACCTTGACGCCCTTGGCCGACGTCGCGGCGAGGCTCTTGACGACGAGGCCGCCGTCTTTGGCGTCGTCGTTCCAGGTCAGGTAGCGCGTGTTGAAGTAGAGCGCCTGGCCCGCCTTGGCCGTCATGTAGTCGTCGTGGGCATAGACCTCGTTGCCGCTGCCGCCCGAGGACGGAGGCGGCGTCGTGCTGCCGCCCGAGGACGGAGGCGGGGTGGTGGAACCGCCGGTGCCGACCTGGATGTGGAAGGTGCCGGTGTCGCTGGCGCCAGTGGCGTCTGTGACGGTGTAGTTGATGGCGTCCTTGCCCTGCCAGTTGGCCAGAGACTTGTAAGTGATGGTGCCGTCGGAGGCGAACGAGACGTTGACGCCGGCCGCGCTCTTGGCGTCGACGGCCGTCACCTTGAGGGCGCCCTCGCCCTTGTCGTTCCAGGTCAGAAACCGGGCATTGTGCCACAGGGTCTGGTTGACGCCGATGTCCTTCTGGTCATCGACCGCAACGACACTGGATCCCGAAGGAGGCGGCGTCGTCGACCCGCCACCCGACGGAGGCGGTGTGGTGGTGCCGCCGCCCGTCGGCGGGAGTGGCGTCATGACGGTGCCGCCGGTGCCGACCTGCACGTGGAAGGTGCCGGTATCGGTGGCGCCGTCGGCGTCGGTGACGGTGTAATTGACGCAGTCCTTGCCCTGCCAGTTGGCGAGCGGCTTGTAGGTGATGGTGCCGTCGGAAGCGAAGGAGACGTTGACGCCGGCCGCGCTCTTGGCGTCGACCGCCGTCACCTTGAGGGCGCCCTCACCCTTGTCGTTCCAGGTCAGGAAGCGGGCGTTATGCCACAGGGTCTGGTTGACACCGGTCGAGAGGTTGTCGTCGACGGCGTCGACGGGGCCGGTGGCCGGGGGCGGCGTGGTGGCCGGAGGCGGCGTCGTGGTGCCGCCGCCGCTGATCGGCGTCATGACCGGGCCGCCGGTGCCGACCTGCACGTAAATGACGCCGGTGTCGGTGGCACCGGTGCCGTCGGTGACGGTATAGTTGATGGCGTCCTTGCCCTGCCAGCCGGAAAGCGGCTTGTAGGTGATGGTGCCGTCGGCGGCGAAGGAAACGTTGACGCCGGCCGCGCTCTTGGCGTCGACCGCCGTCACCTTGAGGGTACCCTGGCCTTTGTCGTTCCAGGTCAGGAAGCGGGCGTTGTGCCACAGCGTCTGGTTGACGCCGGTCGAGAGGTTGTCAGTGACGGCATCGACGGGGCCGGAAGTCGTTGGTGGCGTAGTGGTGCCGCCACCCGACGGAGGCGGCGTGGTGGTGCCGCCGCCCGAGGCGTTGGGATTGGCAGCCTTGGCATGATCGAGGCGGGCGGCGAAATCGGCGTAGAACGCGGGCTGGTAATCCTGCACCGTATCCGCGCCGTTGTACCAGCCGAGCTTGTCAGCCGCGCCGGTCTTGTCGGTCCAGTAGTTCGGGCCATGGCTGGTCTTGGCGAAGGAGCCGCCCCAACTGGCCGCCGTCGGGTTGTTGTTGTCGGCGGAATCGAGCAGGTACAGCAGCGAGGGCGTGTCGCCCACTTTCAGGGCCCAGGGCCTCGCGTTGTAGAAGTGGTCGCCGAGTGCGCCATGGCCCTGCGCGTCGCTCATCTTCCAGCTGTTGTTGGCGTTTCCGGCATCGTCCAAGTACATGCCGCGGAAGGTCGAGTTGTTCTCGATCCACCAGAGGTCCTTGAAGTTGTTGTAGACGTAGTTGCGGGCTGCGGGGTCGGCCTGAGTGTTCCAGGCGCCAATGGAATAGAGCTTGATCTTACCAGCAATCGACGGGTCGTCGTGCAACGCCTGGGCGACGTCGGTCATGCCGCCCCAGGTCAGCACCCACAGCGGTTCGGAGGAGGCGTGCGCCGCCTTGATGATCTGCTTGGAGCCTTCGGTCGCGCTCGAATACCCCTGCGAGGGCGCCTTTGGGATGCTGCCCTGCTTGACGATCGACTTTAGATAATCCGGGGTCGGGTAATCCGAAGACCAGGATTTCAGCTTGGTGTAGTCCTTGGCGTAGGCGTCGATGACCTTGTAGATGTCGCTCGTTCGCCCGGTCATCGTAGTGGGGGTGGAGACCAGGCCGACCAGATTAACCTTGTCAGAGTAGAGCAGCGCGTGGACCATGGACTGGATGTCGTCTGGATCCGTTCCGCCGATATCGCTGGAAATCAGTACGCGGGGTTTTGCCATTACGTGGGGCCTTCCTTCCTGGGGTTTATGTAGGGTTTGGGGGGGACGAAATCAGCTTTCCGTGAAACTGCGCCGAAGCGAGTCCAGGAACGGCCGGGTGAGGTATTCAAAGGCGGTGCGCTGGCCGGTCATCACCATCACCTCGGCCGGCATGCCGGGGCTGAGCTCGATGCCGGAGCCGAGGGCGGCAAGCGCCTCGCGGTCGACCTCGACGCGGACCTTGTAGTAGGAGGCCTGGGTCTGCGGATCGACGATGCGGTCGGCCGAGACGTCGCGCACCTGGCCCTCCAGGCGCGGCAGTGTGCGCTGGGTGTAGGCCGACAGCACGATCTGCACCGTCTGGCCCTGGCGCACGACGTCGATGTCGTTGGGCGAGATGCGGGCGTCGATGACGAGGTCGTCATCCCTGGGCACGATGTCGAGGATGGCATCTCCGCGTCCAATGACGCCGCCAACGGTATGCAGGCGCATCTGGACCACGATGCCGGCGACCGGAGCGGTGACCACCAGGCGGCGCAGGACGTCGCTGGCGGCGAGCAGCCGCTCCTTGGTCTCGGTCAGCTTGCCGGCGACCTCGGTGAGGCGGTTGCCGAGGTCCTCCTGCCATTCGACGTCGAGCTGGGCGATCCTTTGGGCGGATTCGCCGATCGACTGGTAGGAGCGGGCGATCGCCGAGCGGGTGGTGGCCTGCAGGCCTTCCATTTCGGCCTGTTCGCGCTGGAGCGACAGCAGGCGCGGCCTGGGGGTCAGCTTCTTGTCGGTGAGGTAGGTGGCGGTAGCAATTTCTTCCTTGATGATGACGAGCTGCCGGTCGCGGCTGGCAATCTGGGCATGCAAGCCCTCGATTTCCTCCTCGATCTCGGCGATGCGCTTTCTCAGCAATTCCTTGCGGCCGGCCAGCGAGGCCCGGCGGTCGGCCATCAGTGTGCGCTGGGCGGTCACCAGGGTTACGACCTCGGGATCGGCGACGTTCTCGGCCAGTTCGGGCGGCAGGGTGAACTCGGCCTCGCCGTCGCGCTCGGCGACCAGACGGGCCTCGATCGCCAGATACTGGCGGTGCTGGGTCAGGGCCAGGTCGTAGGACGCCCGTGTCGCCTTGTCTTCGAGCACCACCAGTGACTCACCGGCGGCGACCCGGCTGCCGTCCCTGACCAGCAGGCGCTCCACGATGCCGCCTTCGAGGTGCTGGACGGTGCGCCGGCTTCCGTCCGGGCTGACAACCCCATTGCCGATGGCGGCGCTGGCCAGCGGCACAAGGGCGGACCAGGCGGCGAGGCCACCGAAAAAGGCGAGGCAGACGGCGGCGCCGCCGACGACCGGGGCAAGCAGGGAGCGGCGCAGCGCCGGGGCGCCGTGTGCGGGGGTCTTCATCGGGATCTCCTTCAGCGGATTTTGGCGGCGCGGGCGAGGGCGGAAACCGCCTCGTGCGGTTGGCCGGTCAGCATCGGCCACACCTCTCGGGCGGGTCCGAAGGCTTGAACGGCACCGTCAGCCAAGAAGAGCAGCAGGTCGGCCGATTGCAGCAGGGCCGGACGGTGGCTGACCAGGATGACGGTGGCACCGTTGCGCTTGGCAGCGGCCAGCGCGGCAGTCAGCGCCGCCTCGCCGTCGCCGTCGAGATGGGCGTTGGGTTCGTCCAGAACCAAAAGCTTGGGCTCGCCGTAAAGGGCGCGGGCCAAGCCGATGCGCTGGCGCTGGCCACCCGAGAGCTTGAGGTTGGCGTCGTCGACCCGCGTGGCATAGCCCATGGGCAGGCGCAGGATCATCTCGTGGATGCCGGCCAGGCGGGATGCGGCGATGATCTTGCCCGCGTCTTCCTCGCCCATGCGGGCGATGTTCTCACCCACCGTGCCGGCAAACAGCGCCACTTCCTGAGGCAGGTAGCCGAGATAGGGGCCCACCTCGGCGCGGTTCCAATCGGCGAGGTCGGCGTGGTCGAGCCTGACGTTGCCGGCAGTCGGGGTCAGCGCGCCGATCAGCAGGCGGCACAGCGTGCTCTTGCCGGCGCCCGACGGACCGACGACGCCGACCGTGGCCCCCGCCGGAACGGTGAAGGTGATGTTGGCGAGCAGCGGCCGGTCGAGCCCCGGGGGCACGTAGGCCATTTCCTCGCAGGCCAGTTCGCCCACCGGTGCCGGCAGCGGCATCTGCGCCGCGGCGGCCGGATAGCGGACCAGCAGGGCTTTTATCCGGCGCCAGGATTGGCGCACCGAAATGAACTGGCGCCACGAGCCCAACAGTTGATCGACCGGCGCCAGCGCGCGGCCAAGCAGGATCGAGGCAACGATCATACCCCCTGCGGTGAGTTCGCCGCGCACCACCAGCCAGGCACCAATACCGAGGATGGCGGTCTGCATGAACATCCGCGCCCCCTTGGAAAGCCCCTGAAGCCGGAGCGCGCGGTCGGAGGCCGTCTGCTGGACGGTCAAAGCGGCGTCCTGGGCAACGCTCCAGCGCTCCAGCAGCGCCGGCAGCAGGCCCATGGCCTGCACCGTCTCGCCGTTGCGCAGCATACCCTCGGCGAGGCCGTGGGCGACGGCCTGATGGGCGTCGCCCTGGCGGGTCGGGCGGCGGGTCATGATCTCGCCCACCACCATCACCGCGAACAGCAGCACGGCCATGACGATGGCGAACACGCCGAGCCAGGGGTGCATGAACCACAGCACGGCCAGGAACACCGGCGTCCACGGCGCGTCGAGCAGCGGCGCCATCGCCGGCCCGGAAAGAAAGCCGCGCAGTTGGGCCAGATCGCGCAACGGTTGCGAACCGGTGGGCTCGCCGGCCAGACCGGCGCCCAGACCGGCGCCGATGAGCCGGATCCCCAGCACGCGGTCCAGCCAGGTGGCGGCCCTGGACAGCACGTGGCCGCGTACCGCCTCGATGGCGCCGAAGGTCAGGTAGGCGGTGGCGGCGATCACGGTCAACCAGATCAAGGTGTCGAGGTGGCCGGTGCCGAGGACTCGGTCGAAGACCTGGAACATGTAGATCGGCGATGTCAGCACCAGCAGATTGATCGCCAAGCTGAACAGACCGGCCAACAGACAGGTCCAGAAGAGGGGTTTGGTGGTGCGGGCAAGAATGGCGCCGGGGCGCTTCGAAGCGGTCATGGACGTCCGTCCCCTTTTTTTATGCGTCAGCTTAAATGCTGTTTCCGTTGGGAATTTTCGTTTGTCCCGACGCGCTTATGAAGCAATGAAGGGTGTGGGGGTAATTTCGGATATCCATTACAACATTAGGGAAACCACGTAAGGGAATGGACCCTGAGCCTTCGACAAATGAAAGCAATCATGGGTAACGGTTTGTGATAACTGAAGTTTTACTGGTCTCAAAAAGAACCGCATGGAAACTGAACACTGTTGTGTCATTTTCATGACCTCAGCTGTGTCATTTCTGTGACTAAAATTGCGGCGTGTTCGTCTTTCCGCTATCGATACCGCTCTCTCCAAAGCCTCTCCCGGCTGACAAGACACGGACAAAGGCATGGAACGTCGTCTCCCAATCCACCATGTAGGTTTCTACACATGAGCTGTCCGGCAACCCACTGACCGATGAGTGAATTTTGACGGCGTTTTCTTACCCGATAGTGGCGTCGTAGACATGCGCGACGCGCTCGACGATCTGCTCATCCGGATGAGCCTGGCCGACAAGGTTGGCCAGCTCAATCATCCCAACGCCCAGGGCTCCAACACCACAGGGGCCGGAGCGGCGGCTGGCGACATCGAAGATCAGATCCGGCGCGGCGGGGCCGGCAGCCTTTCCGCCGGCCTCGACCCTGCCCGCCTTCGCGCGTTGCAGCGAATCGCCGTCGAAGAGTCGCCGCACAAGATCCCACTGCTGTTCACGCTCGACGTCATCCACGGCCATCGCACGATCTTTCCGATTCCCCTGGGGCTGGCGTGCACCTGGGACATGGAGCTGGTCCGCCGCACGGCCCGCGTCGCCGCCACCGAGGCCGCCGCTGCCGGCATCGCCATCGCCTGGGCGCCGATGCTCGACGTCAGCCGCGACGCCCGCTGGGGACGCTCCGCCGAAAGCCCCGGCGAGGACCCGTTCCTTGGCGCCTCCTTCGCACGCGCCATGATCGAGGGCTATCAGCAGGATGATCCCTCGCACCCTGATTCCGTGCTGGCCACCGCCAAGCACTTCGCCGGCTACGGCCTCGCCGAGGCGGGCCGCGACTACAACGCGGTGGAGACCGGCCCGTATTGTCTGCACAATGCCGTGCTTCCGCCCTTCAAGGCCGCCGTCGAGGCCGGCGTCGGCGCCATAATGGTCGGCTTTCATACCCTCGACGGTATCCCCTGCACGGCCCACCGCGAGCTTTTGCGCGACCTGCTGCGCGACCGCTGGGGGTTCGAGGGGCCAACCGTTTCGGACTACACGGCGATTCAGGAGTTGGTGCATCACGGCGTCGCCGCCGACCTCAAGGAAGCAGCGTACCTCGCGTTTTCGGCCGGGGTCGACATCGATCTGGTAAGCGCGGCCTATGTTCGCCACTTGCCCTCACTGGTTGCCGAAGGCCGCATCGACGAGCGCGACGTCGACGCCGCCTGCCGCCGTGTGCTGATCACCAAGCAGAAAGCGGGTCTGTTCAAGAACCCCTATCGCGGCCTCGACGAGGAACGGCGCCGCGCGGTCATCCTGACGCCCGCCAACCGCAGCCTCGCCCGCGAGGCAGCCGCGCGGGCCTGCGTGCTGCTGAAGAACGAGGGCGTCCTGCCGCTGGCCAGGGACGGGAGCACCATCGCCCTGATCGGCCCCCTGGCCGACAGCCGAGCCAACATGCAGGGCACCTGGGCGGTGGCGGCGCGGGCCGAGGACAGCGTCACCCTCCTGGAAGGGATGCTGGCCGCCGCCGATGGGGGCACCCGCATCCTCCATGCCAAGGGCGCGAACATCGTCGACGATCCCAACGTGGCGGCCCGTCTCAACGTCTTCGGCGAGACCTTCGCCATCGACCCGCGCCCGCCGGACGCCCTGATCGCCGAGGCGGTTGCCCTGGCGCGCGAGGCCGACGTCATCGTCGCCTGCGTCGGCGAGGCAAAAGAGCACAGCGGCGAGTCCTCGACGCGGAGCGATCTCGCCCTGCCCGGCAGCCAGCCGCTGCTGCTGGCCGCCCTTCACGAAACGGGGAAGCCGCTGGTGGTGGTGACGATGAGCGGGCGGCCGCTGGCGCTGGAATGGGAGGATCGGCACGCGGGAGCCATCCTGCACGCCTGGTTCGGCGGCAGCGAGGCCGGCGATGGCATCGCCGACGTCCTGTTCGGTACCGTCAATCCTTCGGGCAAGCTGACGATGGGCTTCCCGCGCAGCGTCGGCCAATGCCCCATCCACCATGCCGAGGCGCCCACCGGCCGGCCGGCTGAACGAATCGGCATCGACGTTGCGGGCGACGCGGAGGTCGACGGGCACGGCCGGCACGTGTTCCGCAAGTTCACCACCGCGTGTCGCATCGAGGGTCCGGCAACGCCGCTCTATCCCTTCGGCCACGGCCTCGGCTACAGCACGTTCGCCTATGGCGCAATCGAGCTCGACAAGGCCGTGCTTAAGGGTAAGGGCGACGCGCTGGTCGCCTCTGTGACGGTGCGCAATACCGGTTCGCGGGCCGGGAAAGAGGTCGTCCAACTCTATGTCGGCGATCCGGTGGCCAGCCGCTCGCGGCCGGTGCGCGAGCTCAAGGGCTTCCAGAAGATCGGGCTGGAGCCGGGCGAGGAGCGGCGCGTCAGTTTCCGGGTCGGCGCGACCGAGTTGATGTTCTACCGGGCCGAGCGTCTCGCCGAACCGGAGCCGGTGGTCGAGCCGGGAACGTTCGTGCTTGAGATCGGACCCAGTTCGCGGACCCTGTCGGCGGCCTCCTTCGAATGGCGGGCCGACGAATGACGGACGAGGAGCTGCTCGATACCGTCCAACAGCGGACGCTCGGCTACTTCTGGGACTTCGCGCATCCGGCGAGCGGCATGGCCCGCGAGCGCAGCAACCCGGTCCCCGCCTACGGCTACGACCACCTCGAAACCGTCACCAGTGGCGGCACCGGATTCGGCGTCATGGCCATGCTGGCCGGCGCGGCGCGCGGTTTCCTGCCGCGCGCCGCCGTGCTGGAACGCATCGGCGGCATCGTCGCCTTCCTGGAGAAGGCCGAGCACTATCACGGCGTCTTTCCGCATTTCCTGAACGGCGAAACCGGGGCGACCATTCCGTTTTCTCCCAAGGACGACGGCGGCGACCTGGTCGAGACCGCCTTCCTGATGGAGGGGCTGCTGTGTGCGCGGCAGTTCTTCGCGGGCGAGGCGCCGGCCGAAGCGGCGCTGCGCCAAGCCATCGACCGGCTGTGGCATGCCGTCGAATGGGACTGGCACACGCAAGGCGGCCATGACGTCCTTTATTGGCATTGGAGCCCGCGGCACGGCTGGGCGATGAACCATGTCATCAGGGGCTGGGACGAGGCGCTGATCACCTATGTGCTGGCCGCCGCCTCGCCAACCCATCCGGTGCCACCTGCCGCGTATCACCGAGGCTGGACCGACAGCCCGACCTACCGCAACGGCAACCGTTACCACGACCATCTCCTGCCGCTCGGTCCGCCCGGCGGCGGCCCGCTGTTCTATTCGCATTATTCCTTCCTCGGCCTCGACCCGCGGGGACTTCGCGACCGATACGCCGACTACTGGAAACAGAACCGGGCCCACACGCTGATCAACCGGGCCCATTGCGTCGCCAACCCGCACGGCCATGCCGGCTATGGCCGGCAGTGCTGGGGCCTGACCTCGTGCGACGGCAATGAAGGATACCGCGCCTTCTCCCCCAGGAACGACCGGGGCGTGATCGCCCCCACCGCCGCCCTGTCGGCCATGCCCTACGCGCCCGAGGAATCCATGCTGGCGCTTCGCCACTTCTACGAAGACCTGGGCGACGACATCTGGCGGGAATACGGTTTCCGCGACGCCTTCAACCGCTCGCGCGGCTGGGTCGCGGAGGGCAACCTGGCGATCGACCAGGGACCGATCGTGGTGATGATCGAGAATCACCGCTCGGGCCTGCTTTGGGACCTGTTCATGAGCTGCCCGGAGGTTCTGACCGGCCTCGAACGCCTCGGCTTCGAAAGCCCGCACCGGCTACAAACAACCTGATCCTGAGGAAACCCAAAAAGCCACCTTATCCTGAGCCTGTCGAAGGATGGACCGCAGGCGACGCAGATCCTTCGACACGGGCCTGCCGGCCCTGTTCAGGATGAGGAAAATGGAAAAAGTGGTTTATCCCTTGGCGCCGACAGCCTTGGCTCGCCGGCGGGCGGTGGTGATGAAGGCGGCGTAGCTCCAGGTCAGGTGGCGGGCGGAGGTGGGCAGGCCGGTCTGCCGGTCGATCTGTTCGGACATGGCGCCATCGGCAGGGGTCAGCGCACGTACCGTCGCCATGAAGGCGTCGCCGCGCGCGATATGGGCGCCGCCGCCGTTGCCGGCCGTTTGCGCCAAGCGGTAGCAGAGGCCGGCGGCGGCCAGTGTCGTCGGATACCAGGCGCCGCCGCCGAAATAGCGGTCGCCCCGCGAGCGGCCGAGGGCCGGCGCCCGGCCGGGCGGCAGTGCGTGGTTGATGGGGAATTCGCGCGCGAACATCGCTTCGAGCGCCGCCTGCGTCGCCTGTACGCGGGGATCGCCCGCGCTGTGCGGGCCGTTCGGCAGGTCGGTATCGAGCACGGCCAGCAGCACCGCCGAATCGATCAGGTCGTCGGCGCTTTCCGCCGTCGCCTCGCGGATCGCCGCATAGACCCCGTGGCCGTCGTGCCAGTGGGCATCCAGCCCGGCCCGCAGGCGATGCTCGGCCTTGCTGCGTGGGGCTTCGTCGGCCGCCCACGCCCGGCCGTGGACCAGGGCGCCCAGTTGCGCCAGCCCGACGTGGTAATGGTGTGCGTTCTCGCCGGCTTCCTCCCACGGCCCGATGCAGGGCTTATCGGCGGTGCGGACGGTGAAATCGATATCCTGGCGCAGCAGGCCGGTGAGCGCGTCCGAGACCGGCCCGCCGGCCGCCAGGAAATCGAGGCAGGCCAAGGCCCGGAGCGCCGGCCCGTCGTACTGCGGCCGCGACCAGCGCAGGAAATCAAGGCTGCCGTCGGCGTTGAAGCGGGGCTCGCCCAGCAGCTTGTCGCCCTGGAGGCGGCGGAACTCGCCCTCCCCGCGCAGGAAGCGTCGATAGCCCCGCCGGGTCGACCGCCGGTAGGGCGTTCGGGCCAGCCACCGGGCGCCGTCGAGCCGCGAAAGGCCCCAGCTGAAGGCGACGAAATTTTCGAAATGGCGGCACCAGCGACCGCGCTCGGCCAAGCCCGCCGCATCGCCCATCAGCCCGGCGACGGCGCGCATGACGATCGCCGAATCGCGGACCCAGTGAAAGAAGTAGTCGGGTTCGGGGTCCCAGTCGGCGATCACCGGCGAGGCCAGCACCGATCCCACCGACGGCGTCACCACCTGCCCGAATACCTCGCGGCGCCGGATCAGGTGTGTGGCCGAAATACCACGCTCCATGGCATTTGTGCAGCGATAGGAGTGGTCGGCGATCCACTCTGCAAGGTCGGCGGTCGTCATTGCATTATATTATCGCAGTTGCGCCTTCGCTTTGGATGCAATCGAATATTGTCGCCGTCAACCGCATATCTTTCCAGATCCCATTGAATCCGACTGATTTTCTGAGATATTCGCCCGGCAAGAGGATTCGAAGAAAAAAATCACAGCGCTGGGATCAATATCATCTTACGACGTCTGTTTCGATCTTCATGAATATGCTTGTCATTATTCAAATTATCAACGATTCATTAAGAACCTGAAATGTAGTTTTGTCAGGTCGTCGCCGGGCGGGGGAAGCCGCCCACGACAGAACGGGGCAACAACAAGAAGATTGCCGCCTTGGCGCCAATCGAGCCCGCGTGAGTGCCCGCGACCTCTTCCGTCCCGCGACGGGTGGGCGCCGGCTAAGGGCGACGCCACGGCCGCAACGCGAACGGAGGCGAGGAAGCGTGTCGCGAGGATATGGGTTTCTAAAGCGTCGACGGACGCAAAGCGACTTGTGCGGCATCGACTCCGACGCCGCAACGCCGCCTGCGGCCCCGGCCAACAATTGCGAGCCCCCGGCGCCGGACGAAACTTCACCTCAACCAACAAACACCCCGGCCGGTTCCACCGATTCCGGAAAATTTTTGCCCCCACCCGCCACCTATGAAGGAAAGAGCGCGTTTTCAGAGGCGTTCTCCCTGGTACGCACGCTCTGCCGCTGCCGCCGGCATCGCCTGCGGATCGGCCTGCTGGCGATCGGAATCGCCGCCGTTCTGGGCGGCAACATGTATGGCCAGATCAAGCTCAACAAATGGCAGGGCGCCATCTTCGATGCCCTGCAACAGCTCCAGCTGGCGGCGTTCGGCCATCAGCTCCTGGTTTTCCTGGTGATCGTCGGCGGCCTGCTGACGCTTGTCGTCTGCCAGACCTGGATGCTGGAAATGCTCAAAGTCCGGCTGCGCGAATGGCTGACCCACCACCTGCTGGACGTCTGGCTGGTGCCCGGGCGCGCCTATCGCTTGGGCCTGGCCGGCCAGATCGGCGTCAATCCCGATCAGCGCATCGAGGAGGACACCCGCAAGCTCACCGAGCTGACGGCGACCCTGGGCGTCGGCCTCTGCCAGGCCGTGCTTCTGTTGATCACCTTCATCGGCATTCTGTGGGCGCTTTCGGCCAACGTCATTTTCGTCTACGACGGCAAAAGCTTCTCGATCCCCGGCTACATGGTGTGGTGCGCCATCTTCTATGCAACGGTCGGCTCGCTGCTGACCTGGCGGGTCGGCCTTCCGCTCATCCGCCTGAACACCGAGCGCTATGCCCGCGAGGCCGAGTTACGCTTCGCCCTGGTGCGGGTGAGCGAAAGCGCCGAAAGCATCGCGCTGGTCTGCGGCGAGGCCGACGAGCGCCGCCAGCTCGAAGACAATGTCGGGCGCGTCGTCAACTCGATGCGGAGCCTTTCCGGCGCGCTGTCGCAGCTGACCTGGATCACCTCGGGCTATGGCTGGCTGGCGATCCTGGTGCCGATCCTGGTCGCCTCGCCGGGTTATTTCAGTGGCGGCCTGACGTTGGGCGGCATGATGATGGTGGTCGGCGCCTTCAATCAGGTTCAGGCCTCGCTGCGCTGGTTTGTCGACCGCTTCCCGTTGATCGCCGACTGGCGCTCGACGCTCCATCGCATCAGCGCCTTCAAGGCGGCCGTCGACCACCTCGACGAGATTGACGACGCCATCAACAGCATCCACCTGGTCCGCGACCCTGGCGGCAAGCTCACCTTCAAGGGCGTCAACGTGCTGCTGGCCGACGGCCGCGTGGTGATCGCCGAGGCGACGGCCGAGATCGAACCGGGCGAGCGCGTGCTGATCATGGGCGATTCCGGCGCCGGCAAGAGCACGCTGTTCCGCGCCGTCGCCGGCCTCTGGAAATGGGGCGGCGGCGTCATCCGCACGCCCGACCCCGCAACCATGATGTTCATGCCGCAGCGGCCCTACCTGCCGCTGGGCTCGCTTGCCGCCGCCATCACCTATCCGGATGCCCCCGACGCCTTCGCCGCCGCCGACATCGAGACGGTGCTGAAGCGGGTCGGCCTGGCCGAATTCCTGCCGACCCTCAACGATAAGTTGAGGCTGGACAAGAGCCTGTCGCTCGGCCAGCAGCAGCTGATCGGCTTCGCGCGCCTGTTGCTGCACCGGCCGGACTGGGTATTCCTGGATGAGGCGACATCGGCCTTGGACGAGGTCAGCCAGCGCCGGGCGATGTCGATCTTCGACGACGAACTGGCCGGCGCCGCCGTGCTCAGCATCGGCCACCGCCCTGGGCTGGAGACCTTTCACACCCGACTGCTGCACTTGGTGCGCAACCCGGAGGGCGCGACGCTGCACCCCATGCTGCCTGCGGAAAGCGCCCGCGACCGGCCGCACCTTGTTCCGGCCTGAGGGACCGAATCCGGCCGCTGGGCAACCCTCCTGATGAATCGGCCGCGTGTTTGGCGCCCTCGTCGATGACGAGGGCGTCGGACTATAGCGAGCCATTGCCACCCTTTGATTCAGCCGCAACAGGTCTTGTATTTCTTACCGCTCCCGCACGGACAGGGAATGTTGCGGCCCACCTTGGCGGTGCCCGCCGTCGAGGGGCTTTTTCGGGGGCGTTGGCGAACTGCCTCCATGATATCTGCCGCCGGCCGGCCCCGCCGAAGGAACTCCGCCATTGTCCGAAGATAGGGGCCGGCATGGGTGAAAAAGTGCATATAGGATTGGCAGAAATAATTGAGCCCCGGCTCGCCGTCCGCCGTCGCCAGGAAGCGATGCTTTGGACAGCCGCCGTTGCAGGCGAAGCGGTACTCGCATTCCCGGCATTGGCGCGGCAGGGTGTCGCGCTTGTCGTCGCCGAAGCGCTTCTGCTCGGGTGACGCCGCCAGGTCGGCGATCGGCGTCTCCAGGATGTTGCCGAGCCGGTATTGCGGATAGACATAGTGGTCGCAGGCGTAGAGATCGCCATTGTGCTCGATCGCCAGGCCTTGACCGCAGGTCTCTGCGAACCAGCACAGGCCTGCCGGCTCGCCCATCCATAGGCCGAGTTGGACGTCGAAGAACTGCACGAAGATCCGTCCCACGTCTTCCTTGATCCATTCGTCGAAGACGCCGCACAGGAAGTCGCCATAGGCGTTCGGAAGCACGCTCCAGGGCGTGACGCGATAGGCAACACCCTCCTCGTCGATTTCCGGCGCGCCGGCCAGGGCCTTGCCATCGGCCGTCCGCTCGACGATGGGGATGAACTGCATGTACTCGACGCCGATGCTTTTGAGGAAGCGGTAAACCTCGCGCGGCTTCCTGGCGTTCTGCCGGTGCACGACGGTCAGCGCGTTGAAATCCACCTGGTGGCC
>JACZKS010000178.1 GCA_014859895.1 Rhodospirillales bacterium | reverse complement strand
CCCCGAGGCCGAGAGCCTGCTCGACGACATCGCCGCCTACATGGTGGACGGCGGCGAACTGGGCGGAGACGAGATGGGCTAAGGCGCCCCGCGACCGGAGCCCCGGCCATGCCGCCCTCGTCGGGCATTCCTAGTGCGGCCGTCGCGCGCGCAGGCGGGCGTCTTCCGCCGCCGGCCGCGGGGCGCCTTCGCCCATCTCGTCTCCGCCCAGTTCGCCGCCGTCCACCATGTAGGCGGCGATGTCGTCGAGCAGGCTCTCGGCCTCGGGGGAATCCAGCGTGGGGTCCGCCCCCCACAGGTCGGCCAGCCGGCCAAGCCGCCGCCGGTATTCGCCATAAGACGAAATCGAGGCCTGAAAAAGTCGCCGTCCCATCACGGTTGATCCCTATGTTGCCGGCCCCGATGAACCGGCGCCCAAACGACGCCTTCGGAAATTCCAGGGTGCCCGGACTCCGCCCGGACGCCCGGCACCGCGATGCGCACGATCAGCCCCAGCGCGGTCGATTCGAACGAAAGGCGGGCGCCCGCGCCCCGGCACAGCGCGCGGACGAGCCGGAGCCCGGCGCCGCCTTGCACCGCTGGGTCGAAGCCTTCCGGCAGGCCGACGCCGTCGTCGATCACCTCGAGGACGACCCCGCCTTCCGCGTCCTGGCGGCAGCCGACCCTCAGCCGGCCGCGCACATGGGTCGGGTGGGCGTGCTCGATGGCGTTGGCCACCAGCTCGCGCACCGCCCGGACCAGCGGCTCCGCCTGCCCGGGCGGGACCCGGCAACCGGGCGGGAAGGAATAGGCCGCCTCCATCCGGGCGCCGGCCGGGTGCGAGGAAACAAGAATCCCGCACATTCCCCGCAAGGATTCCCCAAGGTCGAGCGACGGAAAGCGGCAGATGATCGCCATGGAGGGGCCCCATAAATGTTCAAGAAATCTATTGTCTCATCATTACTTGAATATTGCAACATTTTATTAAACGTTCTTTATGACGAAAGGCTCAGCTAACGTTTTTTACATACAATATATCTTTTAGTTCTTATTGTGCTTATGGGTATACTGTGCATAAGGCGGACAAGTGGCAGAATGAGTAAGTTGCGCCTTCGGCGGCCTTTACCTCTTTTTTGCTATTGACGTATGCGGCTCAATCCTCATAATTACAGTAAGCCAGTTTGGGGAGAGAGTGATGCCCGAGCTCTTCCGGGGTGAACGCCTCCAGATCATGATGACGCAGGAAGAACTGCGGGCCTTGGACGACTGGCGGTTCGCCAAGCGGATGCCGACCCGCGCGGCGGCGGTGCGCGAGCTTCTGAAGCGCGGCCTGGCGGCCGAAGGCTTCACGGTCGCCGAGGAGGGGTCGAAATCCCAGGACTTCGGCATCATCAAGGCCGGGCGCGGCAAGGCCGCCGCCGAATAGGCCGGCCCCTTCGTCAATCCAGGGAACGGTCCCGTCACCCGCCCTTTTCCCGTCACTCCCGCGAAGGCGGGAGTCCAGGGCCCGGCTCCGCCTGGATTCCCGCCTTCGCGGGAATGACAAAGGGGGGGCGCGGGGGTGACGGGAAAAAAGCGGCCGCCCCTACGTCCCCTCGAACTTCCGCACCACCTTTTCCAGTTCGCCGAAGACGGTGTCGAAGCGGCCGTCGGACTGGCGGTCGTCGGTGAATTGCAGCACCACCAGCAGGGCGTCGAGGTGCAGGCGGGCGACCTCGATTTCCTTGGCCGTCAAACCGTCGCGCCCGGTCAGGAACCCGCACAGGCTGTCGCACACCCGGCACACGGCGGCGAACCCCACCGACCCGCTGTGGCCGCGGATCTGGTGGGCCATGCGGCTCAAGCGCGCCACCGCCCGTTCGCCGCCCCCGGTATCCTCGACGGCGGCGCCGGCCGCGTAAAGGGCGCGGCATTCGTCTTCCAGCACCGCCCGGTAGTCGGGCTGGAGATCCTTGAGCCCCATGACCGCCTGGGCCACCACCGCCGCCAGGTCGAGGTCGCGCAACGGCGCCTTGGCCTTGAGCGCATAGGAGGGCGCGATGAATTCCGCCTGGGTGGGCGCCGGCTGCATGTCTCTGTCCTTGCGATCCTTGTCTTTGCTTTTCATGCCGGTTGGCCTTCCTCAGCCAGAAGTTCTTCCTCGGCGGCGCCGGGATCGTGGTCGGAGGCCCGCCGGCCCGGCCCGGCGTACAGCTCGTCGCCGCGCCGGCGGCGGTCGGGGCCGACGAAATTGGGGGCGATGACGAACTGGCGCGGGCGCTGTACCACCTCCTCGATCCTCAAGTAAAGCGCCTCGATCGAAATCGGCTTGGAGACGTATTCGGTGACCCCGGCGTCCCTGGCGGTGGCCACCAGCTCGGCGCCGGTGAAGGCCGAAAGCATGATGATGGGCATGGTGCGCGCCGGGCTCTCGGCGTTGCGCCGGATGGCCTTGGTCAACTGGATGCCGTCCATCGGCTCCATCTTGTAGTCGACGATGGCGATGTCGGGCTTGTGCACGGCCAGTTCTTCGAGCGCGTCGCCGCCGTCGGCGGCCTCGTGGAGGTTCTCGGCCCGGGCGCCCAGGGCGCGCAGGATGGACTTGACGATGGAGCGCGAGAACGGACTGTCGTCGACGACCAGGAACTTGATTTCCCTGAGATCGATGATCTTGCGCATGCGACGCGTTTCCCGCCCTGGCCGGCACCGGCCCCGGTGGACTCTTACCCGAACCGTGTTTCGAATCGATGTCGAATGGGTGGCGACTATGTAACGTTCTGTAACATCCATAGAGCGCACAGAGGAAAAAGATCCCTTCTCCGTGTTCTCTGTGCCTTTGTCCTCTGTGCCCTCTGTGTCGAATCTTTCTTTTTTGAAGGCGTGGTGGCCGGGGCAAGCCTGGGCGGTGTAGAGTCGCCGCCGGTTCGGACATGAGGGGAGAGGCCATGAAGGCGGGAACCATCGGGCTTTGCCGGGCGGCGGCGGCGGCGCTGTTGCTGGCCGGGTGCCAGGCGCCGGGGACGGCGCCGCCACGGCCCGATACGGGGCGCGCGCCCACCGCCCACGTCCACGCCGCCACCGGCATGGCCTTCCCCGACGCGGTCGGGGATTTCGTGCGGTCCGGCTTCACGCGATACGACATGGCGGGCCTCGACGTCGGCGCCGGATACGAGCTGACGGCCCTCCCGGGGGGCGCCCTGGCGGCGGCGGTTTCCATCCACCCGCTGCCGGCCACCGCCTGCGAGGCGGCCTTCGAGGCGGGCAAGCGCGAGGTGGCGGCCGACCATCCGGGAGCGAAAGTGACCGAAGAGACCGCGGCCCGGCTGGTCAAGGGCGGCGCCGCCCACGCCGGGCGCAAGGCGGCGTTCACATACAACGACCTCCACGCCGGCCGGCGCCAGCCGCTGCGATCGGAGCTTTACGTGTTCTGCCCGGTGGGCGAGCGATGGGTCATCCAATACCGCTTCACGGCGCCCGCCGGTTTCGCCGCCGGGGAACCGATCGCCGAGTTCCTGGCCAGGATGCCGTGGCCGGAATCGGTGCTGTGACGGCCGTCACAGGGGAGCGGGCCGGAAACCGGCGTAGAATGACCCGCGACGTCGGAGGGGATGGGTTCAAACAACCAGGAAAGGGAGAGATCATGGAAAGCACAAGCCGTCACGAGGCGGGCCTGATGGCCGCCTGGCGGGCCACCGGCGGCGCCGGCGGCGCCATGCGCGAGGCATCGGCGCAAGACGAGGGATTGGCCGCCTCCAGCCTCTCGCGCTCGGTTCTTTACTGCGGCGACGACGGGCTCAAGGCCAACTGGCCCACGCGGCAATTCTATACCTGCGGCGACGACGGGCTGACCGCCACCACCCCCACCCAGAGCATCCACAGCTGCAACCTCGTCGACGACGGGCTGAAGGCCTGCGAGCCCAGCTTCTCGCGCATGTGCTTCATCGACGACGGCCTCAAGGCCACGGGGCCGACCCAGAGCTACATCCGCTGCTTCTGAAGTCCCGGAAGAAGAAAGACGTGGGTGGCCGGACTCGTTCCGGCCACATCTGCCTCTACCGCGGGGAGGCCCACGTCTTGTTGTGCCTAGACGGTCAGGTCGTCGCCGGCGCAGACGCCGGGGATGTGCATGCCCGTGACGCTGCCGGCGGCAAGCCCGTCGTCGCCGGGATCGATGCCGAAGCAGGGGTGGGTGACACTGGGCATCGTCATCTCGGCCGCCGCCAGCCCGTCGTCGCCCGAGCATTGGGCGTACGGGTGCATGGGGGTGGTGTACTGGACCGCCGCCAGTCCCTCGTCGCCGGACGGCGCCTCGAAGGCGTGGGCCTGGATGGCGCCGCCGGTGGCCCGCCACTGCGCCATCAGGCTGCCGCTCTCGCTTTCGTTCATCGAATGCATTGCGTTTTCTCCCTAGGATTGTCAGCCGCCCGGCCGCGCGACGTCTGGCCGGACCGTTCGCGCCGGGGCCCATGCTAATCCCGCCCGGGGCCGGCTGGCAATGGCCGCCCGCGTGCCCGCCATGCGGGTGGAGGCGCCGCCCGCCGCCGGGCCGGGATTGCGCCGGCGGGCCGCTTGAAGCTAGGATGGGGGGAAGGGCGCCGCGGGCGTCCCCGCACAGAAAGAGCAGGGAGGAAAACTTCATGTCCAGAACCGACCACACCCCCGCCGACGCCATGGCGCAATGGCTTGCCACCGGAGGCGCCCTTGACGCCGCCGCCCACCAAGAGAGCGGGCGCGACGACGGGCTGCAAGCCGCTTTGCCGACCATGCGTGGGCTCTGCCACGCCGACGACGGGCTGACGGCCTCTTTGCCGAGCATGCATGGGCTCTGCCACGCCGACGAGGGGCTGTCGGCCTATGGCATAAGCACCCGCATGGTCTGCGCCGACGACGGGCTCGTGGCGACCTCGTTCACCACCCCGGGCTCGCCGACCTGTTTCCGCGGCGACGACGGGCTTCAGGCGGGCGGGTACTCCACATCCTTCTGCCCGGTCATAGCGCCGACGCCGACGCCGGCCCCCTAGGGAACCGCGCCGCCCCCTATTCCC
>JACZKS010000025.1 GCA_014859895.1 Rhodospirillales bacterium | reverse complement strand
CCGAAACCAACCGCTTACGAAGATCTTTGGAAAGAGGTTCGGGCATGCGGGCTGGCCTCCCTCACCAGCCCCTATCTTGAATCAGATTTCGACCCCTTTGGGAATCCCTCTCGATTCCAACCGACCGGAAATTGCTCTAGCGGCATGCCCCGCGAAAGAGGCGTTGACCATACGTTGGCGTTCCTTCGGGAAGGCTATCGCTTCATCGGCAACCGTTGCCGACGCTATGGTTCCGACATTTTCGAAACCCGCCTCATGCTGCGCCGGGTCGTTTGCATGCAAGGGCCGGAGGCTGCGGAGTTGGTCTATACCGGGGACCGCTTTACGCGGGTGGGCGCAATGCCGCCCCTGGTACTTCGACTCTTGCAGGATATCGGCAGCGTTCAGCAACTGGACGGGGCGGAACATCGGCATCGCAAGGACCTGTTCCTGAAAATGGGACAGCCGACATCCGCAGCCATCCTCGCGGCGCATATGGCGCGCGAATGGAAAAAGCGTCTCGGCCATTGGCAGGAAGCCGGCCGAATCGTGCTGTTCGACGAGGTCACGGAGGTCATTGCCCGGGCGACGGCGGCGTGGGCGGGGCTCCGGCTCAACGATGCCGAGGCCAAGCTGCGCACGAAAGAACTTTCGGAAATGGTCGAGGCCACGGGTGCCGTTGGTCCCCGGAAGCTGCGCGCCCTTCTGTTGCGTCGCCGCTGCGAACGCTGGGCCCAAGAGGTCATCAGACAGGTACGGGCCGGCGAATTGCCGGTCGCCGCCGACTCGGCCGTCGGGATGATCGCCTCCTACCAAAATGGCGAAGGCGAGCCACTCGACGTCCAAACCGCCGCCGTCGAATTGCTCAATGTCCTGCGCCCCACCGTTGCCGTCGGCCATTTCATCGTTTTCGCCGCATTGGCGTTGCACGAGCACTCCGAGGTGCGCCAACGGATCGTCCAAGGAGACGACGACTATCTCTCGGCGTTCGTCGAAGAGGTCCGGCGGACGTCGCCATTCTTTCCTTTCGTCGGCGGCCGCGCGCGGGAGGAGATTGAGTGGCGGGACATTCGTTTCGCTAAAGACGCCTGGGTGCTGCTGGACCTCTACGGAACCAACCGCGATTCCCGCGCCTGGCCGGACCCTGACGCTTTCATGCCGGAGCGGTTCCTGCTCCGTCCACCGAGTCCATTCGAGCACATTCCGCAGGGGGCCGGAGAGGTGGAAAGCACCCATCGCTGTCCAGGAGAGCCCATAACGATTGCGCTGATGAAAACAGCGGCCAGGCTTCTGAGTACCTCGATGCGCTATGAGGTGCCACCACAGGATCTGTCCGTCGACCTCACGCATATCCCCGCTCTGCCCAAAAGCGGATTTGTCATCAGCGACATTTCGGAGGCGCACTGAAATCCCGGGCCGCCCTGCGGAACCAACGGTTCCCGACGCGGTTCCCGGTCCGGAAGGCCGACAACGAAGGAGACGTCGATGGACCTCAGCAAATGTCGGGATACCTGCGCCGAGAGCGCCATGCTGTGCGTTCAGGCGGCCACCCACTACTTGGCCAAGGGAGACGATAAGCTGCGCGACGTGGTCCGGCTGCTGTGGGATTGCAGCGATGCTTGCGACGTCACGGCCCGCTTCCTGAACCGGGGATCGGCCAATCACCGCGAAATGTGCCGGGCCTGCGCCATCATTTGCTCCCGATGCGCCGACGACTGCGAGAAAATCGACGATCCGATCATGACAAGATGCGCTGAAAGCTGCCGCGTCTGCGCTGGTCTCTGCCTCGAACTCACCGGCCATTGACGCCGGCCGGCCACGCAAGCTCCTAAATATTCGGCTCGCCAGACAGTCGGATGACCTCCCGGACGATATCCTGCGCCGATATCCCGAAGTTCTCGATCAGCGTGCGGGGGGCGCCTGACTGCGGTTGCCGGGTAATGGCCAGCCGGCGCACCGGAACCGCGTAGCCGGTTTGTGCAAGCTCTGCAGCCACGGCATCGCCCAGACCACCGTTGATCCAATGATCCTCGACCACGACAATGCCGCGAGTCTCCGCCGCCGCCTTCTTCAGTGCCTCGCCATCCAGAGGCTTCACCGAATAGGCATCGATCACCCGCGTAGCCACGCCTTCCTCTTTCAACTGGTCATGCGCGGCCAGCGCCTCGAAGACGGTGATGCCGGCAGCGACGATGGTGAAGGCGTCTCCATAGGAGGTCCGCAGGGTCTTGCTGCCTCCGACCGGAAACTCTGCATCATTCGGATACAGCAACGGGGTTTTGGGGCGGCCGGTCCGCAGATAGACGATACCCTCTGTCAAAACGGCCTGTTCGGTCAACCGTTCAGCCGCCACCGCGTCAGCTGGGTAAAGGACCGTGCTGTGGCCCAACGCCCGAAACAGGCTGAGATCTTCCAGCCCCATTTGCGAGGGCCCGTCCTCTCCGATGGAAACGCCGACGTGGCTGCCGCAAAAAACAAGGTGCGGCAGTTGCGAGTGGCTCGCCATGCGGATGAAGTCCGCCGCCCGGGTCAGAAACGCGGCGAAGGAGGCGACGACGGGCCTCTTACCGCACGATGCCAGCCCCATGGCAATGCCGACCATGTTCTGCTCTGCAATGTAGGCCTGGACGAAGCGCTTGGCGTGATCCTTCGCGAAGGTCAGCGTGCCCGTCGAATTGCCGACGTCGCCATCGACGACGACGAGGTCGGGCATGAGGCCCCCCAGTTTGGCGAGCGCGGTGCCGAACGCCTCGCGGGTGGCGACGGCGGTATCCGGCTTGTAGGAAACCTCCAGGCGCGGAACATTGGATGACGTCGGCGTCCGTGCGCCGCCCACCCGGTGGGGCACGACGGCAACCCGAATGGCCGGGTCACCCAATTCCTCGAGGGCCTTCTTTCGCTGCTCGGCATCGAGGGGCTTGCCGTGCATGTCCTCGGCACCTTCCAGAAAGGAAACGCCCTTTCCTTTCACGGTGTTCGCCACGATGACGGCAGGCCCATCGTTGCGCGCCTTGAAAAGGGCACCGCGGATGGCATGCATGTCATGGCCATCGATCTCGATGGCGTTCCATCCGAACGCCTCGAACCGGCGGGCGAAGACGTTGGTGTCGCGGCCGTAAGCGGTACTCCCCGTCTGCCCCAACCCATTGACGTCGACGATGGCCACTACATTCGACAGGCCGTTCGCCGAGGCGAACTGGGCCGCCTCCCAGACGGCGCCCTCGGCGCATTCACCGTCACCCAAAAGGCAGAAGACGTCGGCATCGATCCCGTCCATCCGATTGGCGAGCGCGATTCCGTTGGCGACGGACAGCCCCTGGCCGAGCGAACCGGTGGAAACCTTCACCCACGGGCTGCGGGGCGTGGGATGGCCCTCGAGAGTGCTGCCGAAACGCCGCAATGACGACAGCGGCTCCATCGCCGCCCCCGCCTCCGACAGCACGGCCCACAGGATTGGCGCGGCATGCCCCTTGGAGAGGATAAACGTGTCCGTATCGACGGCATCCGGGGTGGCCGGATCCCAGCGCATCTCGGAAAAGAACACGGCCGCCACCAAATCGGCGCACGACAGGCACGACGTCGGATGCCCGGAGCCCGCTTCGGTCGTCATGTCAATGACCTTGCGCCGCAGTCGTGTCGCCACGGCTTCCAGGTTCGACACATCAACCGCGCGCGGCACCACTCGTCGTGTCCGAGACATCGCCGTCACCCTCCTTCTGATCCCGTCATGTCGGCCTGCGCGAACAACACAGAGCTGGCCGGATGGTTCCAGACGGTGGGGACCTTTACTCATGTTAATGCGACGCAGTGGAATGACCTGTAACCTGGGTTTTCCCCGGTCAAGGGGGGACGGCTGCTCCGCAGGGCGAGGCGCCGGATAAATGGTCAGTGGCGGTTGAATGGTCAGTGGCGCGATCCGAGGAAAAGACGCGTGAAGGGACACGGGCATGAACCTTAGGAAAGGCTACACACCATGGGTCAACGGCTGTCACCGCTCCACCAGGAAATCGTTTCGCTGCTACCCTGGCTGCGGGCTGTTGCACGATCTCTCACGCACAACCCAACCGAAGCTGACGACCTTGTCCAGGAAACGCTGATGAAGGCGATCGCCAGCATCGAGCAGTTCTCGCCGGGGACGAACCTGCGCGCCTGGTTGTGCACCATTCAAAGGAACACCTTCTATACAAAGTACCACAAGAACGCCCGCGAACCGCTGCTGATGGTCGAGGAATTGCCGGGCGTTCACACCAAGGCCTCGCAGGAATGGTCGCTGAAGTTGAAGGCGGTCGACGAGGCCCTGCACAAGTTACCCGCCAATCAGAGGGAAGCGGTGATGTTGGTTGGCGGCGCAGGAGTCAGCTACGAGGAGGCGGCGGAAATCTGCAATTGCGCCATCGGCACCATCAAGAGCCGGGTCAGCCGCGGCCGCTCAACCCTTCTCCATCTCTTGGATTCGGACGACGAAAGCGATTTCCTCAACGACACCGGCAGTCGGGTCGACCGCGTCCTAACGCGTGGGTTGGCACCGCAAGACCGGGACCGGATGGAACGCCGGCAATCCTCCGGCGCGGTCACCAAGCCCCTCGAGCGCCCGACTTTGGATTGATTAAGTCCACCTGACATAGGGCAAGCCGGCACCGGGAACCAAGCTTACCCAACCGAGTTAAAACGACGTCGCGCGCAATGCGTGCGACGTCGCCAGTCTGTTTCTGGGAGCGCCGGCAAAGTCGGCGCCGGGAAAGACGCCGGCGCCGACCCGCTGCTTCCCGCGCCTAATACCGATAGATGGCGCCGACTGGCGGGAAGTCGTTGGTGCGATGGGCTGGCCGGGAATAAACCGCGCCACCATGGGCCAATGTCTGGAGGATGGCATAATCGACGAGATCCATCGTCGTTTCCCCCTTAGCCGGCGAGACCACCGCTCGATTCTGTTCACGATCGAACAAGCCCTCGGCCGAAGCTTCCACCGCCACGATCAGCGAATCCACCCGGCCTGCCACCGCCGCCGGTACGACTTCTTCAATGCGGGCGGTCGCGCCCGAGCCTGCACCCCCCCTTCGCCTGGCCTCGAAACGCTCCATGGCGGCGCTACGCTCTTCTTCCAGACGCTCGCGCACGAGATCGTAGGCCCGCTTGCGAAGTTCGTCCGTGCCGACTGCGCCGGGGTGGGTACGTAAGCCTTCCTCCACCACGTATTTATAGTGGAGGCCTTTTCGCAGCATGCCCAACATGCGGTCATCGGCGGCAATCACCAGCGGCACATCCAGCCCGCTTAGGATCTCGTCCACCGCCTTTGCCACTGCGACGGCATAGCGTTCGACCTGCTCCTGCACCCCGTCCTGCGGGCTCTCTCCCAACCCATGGAACTGGGCGTTGCCACCACCACGACTCGCCGCATGCCATCCGACGGCGTTGGTGAACTGGGTGCGGCCGACAAACTCGGCCGAAGAAACGGCAAGGCGCTCGTCGGACACTGCTGACATGCCGAAGCGCGAGGCGGTGAAGAGGGTAGCGCCGTCCCGAGAGGCTGCAAGCACGTAGAACGTGCCGTCGCGCATAAGGATCGGCAGCAGCGGCTTCACCAGAAAGCGCCTGCCTACGTGCGTTTTCGGTTCGAAATGAAGCGGAGCCTGCACATAGCGTGTCCGCTCCGGCGAGATATAAATGGCAAGCCCTTGTTCCTGATGCTGCCAGAACGGGTCGGTCTCGCTTTCGGTATGCGATCGCACGTCAGCGAACAGCGCATCGATATCGCGTGCCGTCAGTCCGCCTTTTTCCAAGGCACCCGCAGCGTCGCGCAGCATTGTTTTCAGACGGATGGGTCCCTGACGCAGGTCCGGCCCCGCCTTGTGAGTTGGTAGATACAAGCTCACACGTGGAAAGCCGGTCTCCTCGGCAAGCCCACGGATTTCCGTTTGACCAATCATGATCCATTCGCTCCTTTGATTGAATGGTCTTCAACTGCCGGTTCAAGAAATGGGTTCCCGCCCAGCGACGCGACGGGCGGTCGAGGTCATTTCTTGGTGACCTTCCGGAGTTTTCCCTTCCGTTTGGTGGAGGCCATCTTCTTCAGTTTCTCTTCGCTCATCGACTTGTACATCGATTTCGCAGCCCCACCGAGGTCACCGACCTTCTGCTCGCCACGCTTGGCAGACAGTGCAGCGCCGGCAGCTTTCTGCTGTGTCTTGGACTTTGCAGGCATGACGATTTCTCCTCTTCCCATTGAATTGTCCTAACCGGCCAGAGGTGTGGTCGTTCCATCACGGTTCCGAGGCAACATCGCGCGCGTGAGGAACCATTTCGCGGGCCTCCGATTAGGCACCCATGGGCACCCGGATGAAAATGCTCACGCCTGGAAACAAGTCAGGAAGAGACGGAGGTCACGGCAACCGCATCGACAACGATGCCAAGTTGGCCGAATTGGACGGCGACCTGCGCGCGCTCTACGAGATGTACCGAAGCGGCGAAGTCCCCGAGCGCGTCGTGCGCATAGTCCAACTGTTGGAGGACGCCTACTGGAACGCACGATTGGCGGAAAGCGACGAAGACAACACGGCCGCATTCGGCGATCCCATGCCCCACGCCAAATCGAACTGACAACGCCTGTGCCTTGACCGTTTGAGGTGGAAATGGAGTTGGGCCCGGCCGGCGAGCCGGGGAGGCTTAGACCGCCGGCCGGGCGACGATTCGGTGATGTGGCGGGGGGCGTGAGGGCAGGCGTACCACAGCCGAATCATCTGAACTGACAACGCGATGGCCGGCGAAAAGTTCCCCGGCGGAGAATATCGACAGCACTATTTCGTTTCGACGCCCAGCACGCGGAGGCTCGCCGCCTTCAGGGTCTGACGGGCCTTGCCGTATTTTGCCCAGCCGTCCGCCGACCGCGGGTCGGCCTCGCCGAGGCGGAACTGACTGGCGGCACGAATTGACGCTAGAGCCCGCCAGTCGATCGGCCAGGCCAACGGCGCGCCTTCCCTGGCGCGCGGCGAGAAGGGAGCAATGGCGGTGGCGCCGCGCTCGTTGCGGAAATGGTCGATGAAGATGCGCCCCTTGCGTTTCGCCTTGCTCATGGTGGCCACGTAATGGTCGGGATCCGCCTCGACCACACGGTCGGCCACCGACTTGGCGAACGCCTTGATGATTGGCCACTCATGGCGGCGCACCAGCGGCACGACGACATGGATGCCCTTGCCGCCGGTCAGCAGCGCGAAACTTTCAAGGCCAAGCGCATCAAGCACGTCTCGCATATGCAGGGCCGCCTCCTTGACCTTCTCGAAATCGACGGTCGGATCGGGGTCGAGGTCGAACACCAGGCGGTCGGGCCGCTCGATGTCGTCCACCCGCGATCCCCAGATGTGCAGTTCGAGCACGCCCACCTGGGCGGTGGCAATCAGCCCGGCAGCGTCTTCGACGTAGAGGTAGTCGTTCTCCCCGCCGTCCTTCTCGCGCACCGCCAACGGACGGAACTGCTGAGGAAAACCGGCGCTGCCGTGACGCTGGAAGAAGCATTTCCGGGCCCGGCCCTGCGGGCAGCGCACCAGGCTGGCCAACCGCCCGGCGACGTGCGGCAGCATGCGGGGAGCCGCCGCCTCCAGATACCGCGCCAGATCGCGTTTCGTGATGCCCTGCGGCCCGAACAGGACCTTTTCGGGATGACTGAGGCGAACGCCACTCACCACATCGTCGTCACCGTCCCTCGCCATGGCTGCGGCCTCCTTGATCGGCCGAGGCGTTTCCCGCTGCACGCTCGTAGCCGGCTTGTCCTCACGCAGACCGAGAAAGCGACCTTGACGGATCAGCCCGTCGCCGGTGAACTCGGCGAACGCGATCATCGCGACAAGTTGCGGCTTGACCCACTTGGCCTGCCGGGCGACCTCGGGCGGAATCCCGCCGGCCACAGGCGGCGTCTTGCGGGACAGCCTTTCCAGCCGTTCGGCGAGCCGGGTGAGATCGCGCTCCGAGAAACCCGAGCCGACACGGCCGGCGTACCGCAGCTTGCCCTTTTCGTTGACGGCAAGCAGCAACGAGGAGAACGGCCGTCCTCTGGTCGAAGGCGAGGTGCCGACGATGACGAATTCCTGGTCGCGCCCGCATTTGATCTTCAGCCACGTGCGTCCGCGCCCGGAACGGTAAGGTAGATCGGCGCGCTTCGCGATGATGCCCTCGTAGCCGGCCTGGCACAGCGCATCCAGCATCTTGGCGCCATCGCCCGCAACATGATCCGTAAAGAAGACCGGCCCGCTACGGCCCACATCTTTCAGCAAGACGCGAAGCCGTTTCTTCCGCTCGGTCAGCGTCAGGGATCGCAAGCTTTTTCCCGCCTCAGTCAGGAGATCAAAGATGAAGTAGGACAGCTTGCCCCCCTCGCCCTTCAGCGTCCGCTGCAAGGTCGAAAAGTTGGAACGCCCGGCGGAATCCACGGCGACAACTTCGCCGTCGAACAGCACTTCGTCCAGATCAAGACCTGACAGGGATTGCGCAATTGGCGAAAACTTGGCTGTCCAGTCCAGCCCACTGCGGGTGAATATCCGCACCTCGTCGCCGGAAGCCGCTGCCAGTGCCCGATAGCCGTCGAACTTCACCTCGTACAGCCACTCCTTGCCGGTAGGAACCTTCTCGACCAGGGTGGCGAGAGCAGGCTCCACGAAAGCAGGGACCTTCGAACGACGCAGGCCCTTTCGTTTCTTGGGAGGCAGCGGCACCTCGCTGCCTTTGCTCCATTCAGCTTTGGCCGCTCCGGCCACTTCGTCGATGGCGCGTCCGGAGGCCACGCTGGTGGCGTGTTCGGCGGTGACGTCGCGCTGGCGCCGGACTTCCTCGTCCACCTCCTTGACGAGCAGCCAATTCTCGCGCCGGCCGGAATCCTTCCCCTTGAAGCGAACCAGCGCCCAGCGGCCGCGCAGCCGCTCGCCGTGAAGCTCGAAGACCAGTTTGCCCTTCTTCAAACCGGCATGCGGGTCTTCCAACGGCTCCCAAGTGCCGCGATCCCACAGCAGAACGGTGCCGGCCCCGTAGTTGCCTTCCGGGATACGCCCTTCGAAAGTGGCGTAGTCGACTGGATGGTCCTCGGTGCGCACGGCGAGGCGCTTGTCGGCGGGATCGAGGCTGGGCCCGCGCGTCACCGCCCAACTCTTGAGGACACCGTCCAACTCGAGCCTCAGGTCGTAGTGCAGGCGTCGGGCGGCGTGCTTTTGGATGGTGTAAAGGTGGTGGCCGGCGCCACGCGCTGCCCGCCCTACAGGCTCGGGCGTCTCGCCGAAACGGCGCTTGGCGTGGTAGGTGACGAGAGGATCGCCCTTCGACCGGCGCCGGCCCATGTCAGCTTGCTTTCCTCTTCTTGGCGGCCCCCGGAGAGCGCTTCGACCCGGGGCGCTCGGCGCTCTTGACCGAGCGCTTGAGGGCCTCGACCAAGTCGATTACTTTGGCCCCACCTGAAGGCGCCTCCTCCCCGCCGACAGAGACGGGCTTTTTGCGTTTGGCGTGGGCGTCGATAAGCTCGCGCACGGCCTGGGTATACTGGTCCACGAACCGCCGGGGGTCGAAAGGCGCGCTCTTGCGATCGATCAGTTCCTGGGCCAGGTTCAACAGCTCCTCGTCCGGCTCGATGTCGTCGACAGAGGCGAAGAACGGAGCGGAGGTCCGCACCTCGTCGGCAAACCGTAGGGTTTCGAGAAGCATGCCGTTGCCGCAGGGCTTGATGGCGGCAACGTATTCCCGGCCGCGCATGACAAACTGGCCGAGCCCCAGGCGGCTGGAAGAGCGCAGGGCGTCCCGCAGAACGCCGTAGGCTTCCTCGGCCATCTCGCCATCGGGAACGACGTAATACGGGCGTTCGAACCAGATCGGATCGATCTCGCCCTGCCTGACGAACTGCACGAGGTCCAGCGTCTTCTTTGTTTCCAGCTTCAGGGCCTCGATCTCGTCCGGGTCGATCAGGACATAGCGCCCCTTTTCCAGTTCGAAGCCTTTCACGATCTCGTCGGTGTCGACCGGTCCGATCCCCGGCACCACTTTCTGATAGCGCACGCGCTTGCCCGACGGCTTGTGCACCTGGTGGAAACTGATATGGGCTCCGGCCCGCGTCGCCGGATAAATCTTCACCGGCACGGAGACCAGTGCCAGACGCATGTTGCCGCTCCACATCGGCCGCGTGCCCAGGGAGGAGGCAGCCCCACCCCTGGAGCGTGAACTCTTTGCCTTGGCCCGTGATGTCTTGGCTGCCATGGCCCCTGCCGAATGCCTGGATTTTTCCCTCGGGCAACAACCCGGCGTGAGCGCTTTAGTTCCCTTGGCGGCGGAACCATCGTCGCCGTTTCCCGGTTGTTTTCATAGAGGCGGCCAAATCGGGTCGCCGCGTCACAGCCAAGAAGGAGTCAGACATGAATTGGGACCGTGTCGAAGGCAATTGGAAACAGTTCAAAGGCCAGATCCAGCAGCAGTGGGGCAAACTGACTGACGACGATCTGGACAAGATGAAAGGCACCCAGACGGAACTCGCGGGCCGCCTGCAGGAACGCTACGGGATCGCCCGCGACGATGCCGAAAAACAGATCGACGACTGGCTGTCCCGCCACTGACGGGGCGTCTGAAGACCGCAGTGCCGCGCCGGCATCTTTGCCGGCGCGGCCTCGGACGGGGGCAATCAAAACCAAAAGGAACCTTTCGCGCATAGGCCGGTTAGGCGGACACGATGAACGACAGCCATCCCTTCCCCCCGACGACGAAACGCGTGGCGGCCAACACCGCCGAGCACATCAACGAGCGCGTACGCCAACAGACAGAAGCCGCCCTTGCCTATTTCGCCGACCATCCGGAAGAAATCGGCCGCCGCCTCGAGCAGCTCGACCGCGAATGGGATATCGAGCGCACGCTGGAGGCCAATGCCGCCAGCTTTTCGCTGCTCGGCCTCACGCTTGCCGTCAATCGGGGCAGCCGGTGGCTGGCCCTGCCGATCGGCGTCGCGGCGTTCCTTCTCCAGCATGCACTTCAAGGCTGGTGCCCGCCGGTGCCGATCTTCCGCCGCCTGGGCGTGCGCACGGCAAGCGAGATCAGTCGCGAGCGCTACGCCTTGAAGGTACTGCGGGGCGACTTCCGCGGCACGCCGCCGCCCAACGGTTCGGCCCAGGACAAAGCCTGCCAGGCGCTTGCCGCCGCCGAGGCGTGACGGAGCTCAACGGCGAAGGAACGCAAGCATGGAATTCGACGCGTTAATCCTGGCGCGAATCCAGTTCGCCTTTACCGTTTCCTTCCATATCATCTTTCCCGCCTTTACCATCGGGCTGGCAAGCTATCTGGCCGTCCTTGAAGGCCTTTGGCTGTGGCGCGGCAACGACGTCTACGTCCAGCTCTATCGCTACTGGTCGAAAATCTTCGCCATCACCTTCGGCATGGGCGTCGTTTCCGGCATCGTGATGAGCTACCAGTTCGGCACGAACTGGGGTCCATTCTCGGATGCCGCCGGCCCGGTAATCGGCCCGCTCCTGGGCTATGAAGTGCTCAGTGCCTTCTTCCTCGAGGCCGGATTTCTGGGGGTGATGCTGTTCGGCATGAAACGGGTCGGCCGTGGCCTTCACTTCTTCGCCACGCTGATGGTCGCCGCCGGTACGCTGTTTTCGGCTTTCTGGATCCTTGCCGCCAACAGCTGGATGCAGACGCCGGCAGGCACCGGTTTCGACGGCAACCAGTTCACGCCGGACGACTGGTGGGCGGTGATCTTCAACCCCTCCTTCCCTTTCCGTTTCGTCCACATGGTGCTGGCGGCGTATCTGACGACGGCGCTTATCGTGGGGGCCGTCGGCGCCTGGCATCTGCTGCGCACCTCATCCGATGCCGCGGCCCGGGTGATGGTCTCGATGGCCATGTGGATGGCGGCCCTGGTGGCGCCGCTCCAGCTGGCGGCCGGAGACCTGCACGGGCTGAACACGCTTGAGCACCAGCCAGCCAAGATCGCCGCCATGGAGGGCCATTGGGAGAGGCAGCGGGGCGCCCCCTTACTGCTTTTCGGCATTCCGGACATGGAGCGCGAGGAAACCCGCTTTGCGCTGTCCATCCCCCGCCTCGGCAGCCTTATCCTGACCCATGACTGGAACGGCGAGGTGCCGGGCCTTCTCGATTGGGCGCCGGAAGACCGGCCCAATTCGGCCATCGTCTTCTGGTCTTTCCGCGTGATGGTGGGCCTTGGCTTGGCGATGATCGGGCTCGGGCTCGCCAGCCTTGTCCTTCGCTGGCAGGGACGCCTGTACGACGCCCAATGGTTCCTTCGATTTGCGATCGTCATGGGCCCCAGCGGCCTTGTCGCCGTTCTCGCCGGGTGGATCACCACCGAGGTCGGACGCCAGCCGTGGGTCGTCTATGGAATGATGCGCACGGCGGAAGGCGTCTCGCCGGTGGCGGCGCCGGCCGTCGCCAGTTCGCTCGCCCTTTTCGCTATCGTCTATTTCGTGGTGTTCGGCGCAGGCGTTTATTACCTCTTGCAGCTGATGCACCGGCCGGCCGGAAACGGCGACGCGGAAACATCACCTCGCACCCCCGAGCGCGCCGCCGGCATAACGCCGGGGCCGTCCCTGGAGGCGCCGAGATGACCGTCGACTTGCCTCTGGTCTGGGGACTGCTGATCGGATTTGCCGTCCTCATGTACGTGATCATGGACGGCTTCGACCTTGGCATCGGCATCCTGTTTCCCGCCATCAGGAGCGACGGTCACCGAGACACCATGATGAATTCCGTGGCGCCGGTTTGGGACGGCAACGAGACCTGGCTCGTACTGGGCGGCGGCGGGTTGTTCGCCGTCTTCCCACTCGCCTATTCGGTCCTGCTTACCGCCTTTTACGCGCCGCTGATCGTCATGCTGTTGGCCCTTGTCTTCCGCGGCGTCGCCTTTGAATTCCGCTTCAAGGACCCGCGCCACAAGCAGGCGTGGACCATTTCCTTCGCCGCCGGCTCGGCCCTGGCGACGTTCTGCCAGGGCATCGTGCTCGGCGCCTTCATCCAGGGTGTGGCCATCGAGGGGCGCGGCTATGCCGGCGGCTGGTTCGATTGGTTGACGCCGTTCAGCGTCTTCACCGGCGCCGCGCTCGTTGCGGGCTACGCGTTGCTCGGCGCCACCTGGCTGGTGATGAAGACGGAAGACGACCTCCAGGAACGGGCCTACGATCTGGTCATGCCGCTGACCGTCGCCGTGGTCGCCGCCATCGTCTTCGTCAGCGTATGGACCCCGCTGCTTCATGAAAACATAGCCGAGCGCTGGTTTTCGTGGCCGAACCTGCTCTACCTGTCCCCCGTGCCCCTACTGGTGGCGCTCGCCGTCGTTCTGCTGACGCGCGCCGTCGCGAAACGACGACAGGCCCAACCCTTCCTACTGGCGCTTGCGCTCTTTCTGCTGTCCTATCTCGGGCTCGGCATCAGCCTGTTTCCGAACATTATTCCGTACTCGGTCAGCATCTGGGATGCCGCCGCGCCGGACGCCAGCCTAGCGTTCCTGCTGGTCGGCACGCTCGTCCTGCTGCCGATCATTCTGGGCTACACGGGGTATGCGTACTGGGTCTTCCGCGGCAAGGTGAAGTCGGATGACGGTTACCACTGACAAGCGTCCGGGCCGCCATACCGTCAAACGGCTTTTGTGGTTCGCCGGATTGTGGCTCGGCGGCGTCGGCGTACTGGGCACCGTTGCCTGGCTGTTGCGCCTGGCAATCGGCGCACCCTAGGGCGGCCCTCAGTCGGCGCCTGCCCTTTCATCCAGTTTCACCATGATCGCGGTCGGTTTAGGGTCATGAGGCTGAAGTTCCGTCTTCTCCTCGTCGGCCCACGATGCCACGACCATGGCTTCCGCCACCCGGCCGCCGGTATCCGAATGGCCCATAGGTTCCCACACGCACAATCCGTCCGGGGCCACGTAGAATGTGTGGTCGCCAAAGATGCTGCGCAGTTCGGTAATTGCCTGGTGGTCTTCGGGAACGGGATCTGCACCCGTCTGGTCAAAAACCTGGGCGACCTGCTCGGCATTGAGCTTCATGTATCGGCCTCCTTCCGCCGGGCCCCGGACGTGCGTCGCTCATGACAACGCCCCCCACCGTCCTTGGGATCCCGACCATTTCCAGCGTCCCTCTCAGTTGGCAATCTACGCCTCCGGCCCCCCCCGCAAATTAAACTGGGTTAAGGCCCAGCCACGGAGCGATCTACGGCACCGTCAGTGCTGCGACCTGATGGCCTTGAGCAGGCTGTCGGCCGGCGGGGTGCCCTGATCCAGATAAAGGGGGCTGAAGTCGGCGATCTCGGCAAGATCGTCGGGCCTGTCGATGATGATCCAGCGCGACTGCGGGTCGAGGCGGATCAACCCCTGCTGGCGAAGCCGTCGCAATGTCCGGTTGACGTGGACGATGCTGAGGCCGAGCGCGTCGGCCAGTATCTCCTGGGTCAAGGGCAGTTCGAAATCTCTTTCGCCCGCCAACCGGACCAGTTGAAGCCGGTTGAGAAGCTCCATCAGCAGGTGTGCTGTCCGCTCGAGGGCGGATCGCCGCCCCAAGCTGACCAAGTGCTCGGCCAACACCGAGTATTCGCGCACGATCGACCATACGATGGCCATGCCCAGGCGGGGGTGATCCCGAAGAACCGCCACAAAGTCTTCCCCGGGGATCCGACATACCGTGCAGTCGGTGAGACTCTGGACGGTATCGTCGGCGACGTCGAATAAGGTGGCCCGCAAACCGAAAAAGTCACCGGGAATGATGAAACCGAGGATTTGCCGTCGACCGTCCGACAGCAGCTTGTATCGCACCGCCCACCCCCGCGTGAGCAGGAACAGATGCTTGCAGGACTCCCCTTCGGTGACGATGTCGTGCAAGCTGTCGACCGACATCGTTTCCGAAAGAAGACGATCAAGCTCCGCCAGATGGGTCGCGTCGAGATGGACGAAAATCCCCAGCTTCCGCAAGACATGATCGCCGATGGGGAAAGCCGCCGCGCGGTTTCGCCGCATGCCGTTCTCCGCTGTTGGTAGCCTGTTTGGGGGTCGTGGCTGCGATGGCGGCCGTGGCTCCCCTCCCGGATCGTTAACATAGTTTAATGCCGGGCCGCTGTAACGGGTCCACCGTCATCGGAGACTGTGAACAAACTGTGCTGTCGCGAGCGCAGAGCCGAGGAGTGTGCGTACGTCCATGAACGATGCAGCCGCATCGGCGGCCCTGACCATCTGCGAAGCCATCCTGCTCACTCTCGTTGAGGAAAAGGTTATCGACAGGGACAGAATTCAGGAGATTCTCGAGGACGCCATAGAGACACACTTGAATTCCAAACCGGTCGATCCGAACGACGTTTCCCGCGAGAAGGCAGCGCGGCTTATCGAGGGAATCGTCATCAGCCTCAACGCCATTGTCGATCAGAAGCAGGCCTGACCCTGCCGTCGCAGAAGACAGTGCCGTCCCAAAGAGATTTAACCTAGGTGAATGCGTGCGATTGTTAGCGCGCGTATCCTTTCGAGGTACTGGCGGTATCGGCCGGTACAGGCCGGCACCGCCGTCACAGGCAGGAGAAAGGCCATGTTGCGCAGTCTCGACAGCCTCATCGGATATGGAATTCAGGCGACCGACGGCCCTGTCGGAACGGTAAGGGACTTTCTGTTCGACGACCAAGCCTGGGTCGTTCGCTACATGGCTGCCGATACCGGAAAATGGTTGCCGGGGCGCAAGGTGCTGATCGTCCCCTCCGTGCTCGAACGTCCGGAATGGGACCGTCGGTCTCTTCCGGTCGCGCTGACCCGCCGGCAGGTCGAGAATGGCCCCGACCTCAGCGAAGATCAGCCGGTTTCCCGACAGCATGAAATCGACCTCCATCATCATTACGCTTGGGATCCCTACTGGCTGGCTTACGCGGGGGCCGACGCTGCGGCGCCATTTCCGCTGACCGACGCCCTGGCTCATCCACCCGAACCCAGCCCCGTCGACGGCGCCCCCCGAGATCCCCATCTGCGAAGCGGCAAGGAGGTCGAGGGCTATCACGTAAAGGCAACCGACGGCGAAATCGGCCACGTCGAGGATTTCATCCTGGATGATGAGGGATGGGTCATTCGCTACGTCGTCGTCGACACCCGCAACTGGCTACCCGGCAAGAAGGTTCTCGTCTCGCCAGAATGGTTCGACGCCGTGAGCTGGGCGGCACAAAAGGTCACCGTCGACATCAGTCGCGAAGGGGTCCGTAACAGTCCCTCCTACGATCCCTCGCGCCCCATCAACCGCGAGGACGAAGGCGTTCTTTACGACTACTACGGCCGTCCGGCCTATTGGCAGGAAGTGCTTGAAAAAACGGGCGCGACGGTGGGGCACTGGTGAGGCGGCTCCACCCTAGTAGACAACCAGCGCAGTCACCAGAAGCGCGAAAAAAGCCACGATCAACAGACCCGGCAGAAGATAGCGGTCCCGCCTGAGCTTTTGGCCGCTGCGTGCCTCTTCGGGCACCTTCCTGACAACCATCGTCACCACTCCTTTTCGGTACCCTGCTGGGCTCCCCTCGCAATGGCCGCCAACGGGTGGGGCGGATCGGGGTCATGAGGCGGGGGCAGTTCGATCGGCCGGTCGGGCGACGGTCCGGGGACGGGAATCGGATCTTCCCGCGGAGGCAGTTCGATTGGCCTGTCGTCGGGATCCGGCGGCACCTCCGGCGGTCCGTGCGGCGGCCCTTCCGGCGGGATTTCCGGGGGCCGATCCGGCGGCAGTTCCGGAGGGTATTCCGGCGGCGTTTCCGGCTCGGGCTGAGGCGTGGGTATGGCAGGTGTTTGCTCGGGGTTTTCCGGGCCTAGCCGCCGCTCTTCCCACTGGCTTGATGCGGCCCTCATGGTTTTCGCTTGGTGTCGAACTGGCGGCTTGGGTCCGACCGGGGCTTGCCCTTGTTGGTGTCAGACCGCTCCAACTGCGCTTCATAGTCCGAAACGGCCGCCTGCAGGTCAGCCATTTCGGTGTTCTTCTCCGCAATTTTGCCGCTCGCCCGCAATTGATTGATCCGCTCAAGGGCGTGTCGGTATTCGTCGGCACTGGTTATCTGCATGCGGCCATTATCCCTGGGAGAGGGCGCCATGCATTTACCTATGTTATGAAAGGCTCTTCGCTCAGCCCAATTCAAAGGTGGTAATGCCGTAGACGCGATCGAGCGGTAACCCGGGGTCGCCGCCGGTATACATGCGGGCGGTTTCGAAGACCGGGGCCATGCCGTGGCGCTCGGCAAGGGCGACGGCCGCGATGTTGGGCTGGGGGACGTCGAGAAAAATGGGATCACCGGGAACCGAGGCAGACAAGGCGGCGAACAGGCGTTCGGCGATCTCCGGGGTATCGGCGAACAGCGGCCCGACCTTGTGGCCGACCCGGCACGGCCGGATGACGCCATAGCCGCGCAGCAGCTTCCCTTCGACGACCCCCAGGGTCCGGCCTCCCGGCCGCTTTATCCATGTCCTCAGAAAGGCTTCGCGGGGGGCCCGGAAAAGCCGCGCGTCATAGGCCGAAACGTGCTCGAAGGGAACGTCGGCCAGATCAAGAACCCCCTCCGGCATCGAATCTCCCCCTCCCCCTGCCCCTTGGAAACGAACGTTGGGGTAGGCGTATTGGAAGCCGGAGCGCCGATAGTTGGCCTGCTGGGCCACCACACCGTCCAATCCGACATTCCGCCCGGCCAACCGCTTCATGCCGGCCTGCCACATCTTCATCCCGTAGCCGCGCCCGCGAAACTCCGGCCGCATGATGTAAAAACCCAGGAACCCGAACGCTTGTCCATAGGCGACCACCGAGATGCAGCCGGCCGGCTCGCCGCCCAATTCGCCGATCAGGAAACCCTCGGGATCGGCGGCCAGGAATGCCTCGGCATCGTCGAGGCCAGGGTTCCATCCCTCGCCCGCAGCCCACTCGATGGCCAGCGCGAGATCTGTGGGGGACATCGTGCGAATGGCGAAATCGGTCACCGTCACGGTCACTTCCGTTCCTAAACTCCCCTACCGGCGTCGGATCCATGGCGCCGCCGACGTCGCTGCAGAACCAATGACGCCACGAGGCACAGCAACACCACCATCAACGAGAAACCGGTCGTCAGCGTTCCCAACGCATAGAGAACCGGCGTCGTGACGTTGGTCGTCATGCCATAAATCTCGAGTGGCAGCGTATTGAACGAACCCGACGTCATCAAGCTGCGCGCGAACTCGTCGTAGGACAACGTGAAACCGAACAAGGCCACGCCGATCAGGCTCGGCGCGATGATCGGCAACACCACATGGCGGAAGGTCTGTCCCGGCGTGGCGCCAAGGTCGCGGGCCGCTTCCTCGTAGGCCTTGTTGAAGCGATTGAACACGGCGAACATGATCAGGAGGCCGAACGGCAACGTCCAGGTCAGGTGGGCGCCGAGGGCCGAGCCGTACCAGTTCGTTTCCCACTCCAGAATGTTGAACATGAGGCCGATGCCGAGGCTGACCAGGATGGACGGCACGATGAGGCTGGCAATCGCCAGATAGAACAGGAAGGTCGAGCCCCTGAACGGACGACGGAAGGCCAGGCCCGCCGATACCGACACGACCAGGGTTACCGCCATGACGACGAGGCCGAGGCGGATTGAGCGCGAGAAGGAACCCCCGAAATCGCCGACCGCCTGCCTCTCGAATAGATTGGCGAACCAATGGGTCGAGGCCCCGTTCATCGGGAAGGTGAGGCCGCCGTCGGGGCCCTGAAACGACAGGATGACGATGGTCGAAATGGGCCCGTACAGGAAAAGCAGGAACAGCACGAAAAAGGCGGCGAGCATATAAAAGCCGGGGGAGCGCCCTTCCCTGTCCATCCCTAGAGCTCCTTGCGGACGTCGACGACGCGCAACATGGCCGCGACCATCAACAGCACGACGATCAAGAGAACCACCGCGTTGGCCGCCGCCGCCGGATATTGCAGCAGGGCGATCTCGTTGGACATGGCGATGCCCACCGATGAGCTCTGGCCGCCGCTCATCAGGCGCACGGTGATGAAGTCGCCCATGACCAGCGTCACCACGAAGATCGAGCCGATGCCGATACCGGGCTTGGTGAGCGGCAGGATGACGTTCCGAATGACCTGCCAACCCGATGCCCCGGCATCCACGGCCGCCTCGATCAGCGAGCGGTCGATCCGCATCATGGAATTGAAGATCGGCACCACCATGAACAGCGTGTAGAGGTGAACGAAGGCCAACACGACCGCAAAGTCGGAAAACAGCAGGAACTCCAGCGGCTCGTCGACGACCCCCAGGTGAACCAGGGTCGAGTTGAGCAGGCCATTCCGCCCGAGAAAGGGAATCCACGAGATCATGCGGATGATGTTGGAGGTCCAGAACGGGATTGTGCACAGGACGAAAAGGACGATCTGCCAGGTCTGGGTTCGCACGTGGAAGGCCAGGAAATAGGCGACCGTGAACCCGATCGAGAAGGTCAGTGCCCACACCAGGGCGGCATACTTCACGGTGTTGACGTAGGTGGCGAGCGTGACCTTGGAAGTCAGCAGATAGAGGTAGTTGTCCCAAATGAAGTCGGGAAGGATGCGGAATTCGTCGTAGTCCCAAAAGCTGACGACGATGATGGTGGCGATGGGGACGACCAGGAAGAGCGCGAATATGACAGCCAGGGGCGCTACCTGAACATAGGAGGTGGCGTCGCCGGGAGAAAAGCGGGCGAACGGCTTCATGAAGTGCCCTCGAAGGACGCCATCGGGAGGCCGAAGCCCTCCGATGGCCATGTGCCGCGGCCGGGGGGTCAGGCCGCGATGAATTCGTTCCATTTGCGGACCAGGTACTTGTTCTCGTCCATGACCGCGTTCCAACAGGCGACGGCGCCCATGCGGTCGTAGAACGAGCCGCCGTCACGGACGGTGCCGGCCTTTTCCATGACCTTGCCCTCGGGGCTCAGGATGTCGGTTTTGGCGGGCTTGCCCTCCATCCAGAAAGCCCACTCGTCGGCCGACATATGCTGCTTGGCGGTCTCGATGCAAGCGCTGTAGTAGCCCTGGCGGTTGAGATAGGCGCCGACCCAGCCCGAGAGGTACCAGTTGATGTATTCGTAGGCGGCGTCCAGTTCGAGGCCGGACAAATGTTTGGCCAGGCCGATGCCGCCGCCCCACGCCCTGTAGCCTTCTTCGAGCGGCTGGTAGACGCACGGAATGCCCTTGGCGCGCACCGCGGCGACCGCCGGCGACCACATCGACTGGATGACCACTTCGCCCGCCGCCATCAGGTTCACGGATTCGTCGAAGCTTTTCCAGAAGGCGCGGAACTGGCCGGCCTTCTTGGCCACGGTCATGATGGCCATGGTCTTGTCGATCTCGGCCGTGGTCATGTTGCCCTTGTCGGCGTATTTGATCTCGCCCATCGATTCACAAACCATCGCCGCGTCCATGATGCCGATGGACGAAATGTTCAGGATCGACGCCTTGCCCTTGAAAGAGGGATCGAGCAGATCGCGCCAGTTCTTCACCGGCTTCTCGATCAGGTCCGGGCGAATGCCCAGCGTGTCAGCGTTGTAGATGGTCGGGATCAGGGTCATCCACCCGGTTTCCTCCGCCGCGAACTCGACGGAATTCTTGCCCTTGGCGAAGCCGACCGTGTGCGGGGCGGTACCCTGGGCGATGGTGGATTGAGGAGTCAGTTTCCCGCTGGTGAAGATTGGCACGATCTTGTCGTAGTACTTGATCTTCTTGGTATCCATCGGCTGCATGTTGCCGGCCGGAAAGACCTTCTTGCAGACCCAGTATTCGATGTCGGCGATGTCGAAGGAGTTGGGCTGGGTGACGGCGCGCTGCGCGACCGAATCGGAATCGAGCGCCGTCATCTGAAGGGTGATGCCCAGGTCTTCCTTGCACTTTTCGGCGATGGCGTTGAGGTTCGAAACGCCGGTACCGAATTGGCGGAGCGTCACGTTCTTGATGTTCTGGGCCCAGATCGCCGGGAACCCCGGGATGGCGCCGGAACCAAGTGCCGCTCCGGCGGCAATGGCGGCGCTGTTCTTCAGGAAGCTGCGGCGCGACGTCGCGCCGGTTTTTCTTTTCATGTCGTCCTCCTCGTGGTGCTACTGCGGTTACGGTTACTGGTCGGCGAGGATGTGGGCTTCGCCCGCACCCCAACTGGCGTTGACCCGCTCGCCGACGGCGATGGGATCGGCGAAATAGGCGGCCTCGTTCACGGCCATGACGAAGTCGTCGGAATCGGGCGATTCCATGCCGAGGCGAACCCAGGAGCCCTGGTATTCGACCGAACGCATGACGCCCCGGACGCGGTTGAAATTGTCGTACGGGTGACTTGCCGCCCCGGTACCCTCGCGGGCCACGGCGACGCGATCGCAGCGAACCGAGAACGAAACCCTGTCACCCTGGCGGACGGTTTCCGCATCGACCAGAAACCGGACGCCGTTTGCGCCCTTGAGAACCACGGCGTCGTCGGTCCTCCCCTCGACAATGCCCGAGAGCACGTTGTGACCGCCGATGAAGCGGGCGACGAAAGGTGTACGCGGCCGATTGAAGACGGTCCTGGCTGGCCCGGCCTGCTCGATGCGGCCTTCGTTCATGATCACCACCAGATCGGCGAGCGCCATCGCCTCTTCCTGAGAATGGGTGACGTGGACGAACGAAATCCCCAGTTCCTTCTGCAGCCGTTTCAACTCGGCGCGCATCCGCGTGCGCAGGAAGGGATCCAGGGCCGACAACGGCTCATCGAGAAGCAGGACATCAGGATTGGTGATCAAGGCGCGAGCCAGGGCGACCCGTTGCTGCTGGCCGCCGGAAAGCTGGCTGGGCAAGCGGCGGGCATAGGGTTCCATATCTACCATGTCCAACAACTCGCGTGCCCGTTTGACGCGCTCCTCCTTCTTCGCGCCTCGCATCTTCAGGCTGAAGGCGACGTTTTCCGTGCAGTCGAGGTGCGGGAAGAGGGCATAGCTTTGGAACATCATGGCGGTGCCCCGCCGGGTCGGCGGCAGGTCGGTGACGTTCTGATTGCCGAAAATGACGTCGCCCTCGCTCACCCGCTCGTGCCCGGCGATCATGCGCAGAGTCGTCGTCTTGCCGCACCCGGATGGCCCGAGGAGGCAGCAGTAGCTTCCGGCGGGGATTTTCAGATTGATGGAATCGACGGCGACGGTATCGCCGAACCGTTTGGTCACGCTGACGATTTCGATGGTTCCCCGGGGGGAAAGAGCTTCCGCCACGCCGCCAGTCTCCTGCCCGATTGGACCGGATTGCCGATGCGACAGTCCCGGTCTTCTCGATGGTGAACTGTTCGGCCTAACGCAACCCTTGTGCCACAGGATAAAATCTAACGATTACAAAGCATTATACAGGTGGGGTGGCGAATTGCAGCAGCAGGGAAGATTAATTTATAAGCATTATTCCGAATGTCGGGCAAAATTGCCTATTTTGTTATCGTTGAAATACCCATTGCCAATGGGTGGCGCCTAAGTCAACGGCCAGAACATGGGGATCACCACCGTCGCGGTGGCCCATAGCAACAAATTCAGCGGCAACCCGACTTTGACGAAATCGACGAAGCGGTAGCCACCGGCGTTGTAAACGAAGGTGTTGGTCTGGTAGCCGATCGGCGTGGCGAAGCTGGCGCTCGCCGCGAACATGACGGCCACCGCGAACGGCCGCGGATCGACCCCGAGATGAGTGGCGAGTCCGACCGCGATCGGCGTGAGAAGGATGGCCGCCGCAGTGTTGCTCATGATCTCGGTCAAAATGGAGGTGACGAGATAGAGCGCCGAAAGGACGGCCACCGGCCCTAGTACCTGAATCCATGACGCCAGATGGCTCACGATCAGTTTGGCGGCACCGGTCTTCTCCATGGCGGCGCCGATCGCCAGCATGCCGAAAATGAGCATCAGGATGTTCCAGCGGACCGAACCGTAGGCCTCATCGGGTTCGAGGCAACCGAACGCAATGACCGCGGTCGCGGCCATCAGTGCCAGCGCGGCGATCGGCAGCACCTCGAAGGCCGCCAGCCCCATGACCAAGGCCACTGCGAGAATGGCGATGGGCGCCTTGCCGCGCCGGAGAGGTCGTTCGCTTGGCTGTGTCAGGTTCACCAGATCCTGGTTCTCGAACAGCCGCTTCATGCTTTCGGCGGAGCCTTCCAGAAGCAGGGTATCGCCCATGTAAAGGCGGACGTCGTCGAAGTTGCCGGACAGGTGGGCGCCCCGGCGGTGGATGGCGAGGATGTAGGCGCCATAGCGGCGGCGCAAATTCAAGTCCGCCACCCGTCTTCTCAAGAATCGCGACTGCGGACCGACCACGCCTTCCATCACCACGGTTTCCTGAGCGCCCATCGGCTCGATGGCATGGGCCCCACGGCCGCTGAACGCCACGTCGCCGGCATCGCGCAAGCCCAGCATGTCGCCGACACTGCTGCGCACCACCAGGCGGTCTCCGGCCTGGAGGTCCAGTTCGTCCAGCCTGTCGCGTAACGATACCTCCCGGCGGATCAGGTCGAAGACTCGCAAACCCCGCTCCTCGGTGAACCCGGCATCCTGGATCTGTTTGCCAATAAGAGGCGAGTCGAGCGGAATCAGGACGTCGGCCATAAAGTGCCGATCCTCGGAACGCGGCAACAAACCCGCGAGGCTCCGGCGGTCGGGAAGCAACCACCGCCCGGCCGCCAGAAGATAGACGATGCCCACGCCCCCCATGATGGCGCCGGCCGCCGTGATCTCGAACATTCCGAAGGGGGCCAAGCCCTGCTGGCGCGCAACCCCGTCGACCAGGATGTTGGTCGAGGTGCCGATCAGGGTCGTCGTTCCCCCGAAAATACTGGCAAAGGAAAGCGGCATCAGCAGTTTGGAGGGCGCCATGTTAAGCGCCGCCGCCAGACTGATCACGACCGGCGTCAGGATGACGACGACGGGCGTATTGTTGATGAAGGCGGACATAAACATCACGCTCGCCATCATCCCGCCAACCGCCAGCAATGGAGATATTCTCACCGCCTTCGATACGACCACCTTGCCGAGGCCGTCGATAACCCCCGTCCGCTCAAGGCCGGCGCTAAGCACGAACATTGCGGCGACGGTAATGGGCGCGCTGTTGCTGAACACGGCGAGCACGTCATCGGCGTTAAGAATCCCCGCCGCAAGCAGCACCGTCACCGCGCTGAGCGCGACGATGTCGGGTGGCATCCTTTCGCGGATAAAGCCAACGAAGACGACCACGACAACAACAAGGACGATGCCGACCTGCAACGACGGCCAGTCCGGGATGGTCATGTCGTCCTCATGCCGGGTCGCGGAGTTCGGGTCAAACCGGCGCCCGTCAACAGCAGGCGCCGGTCATCTGTAAAGGGCCGAAAGGAGGTGGACCGTCGGCCTAAACCGGCGCCGGCGCCTGAAGCAGGGGCCAGTTGCTGTCTTGTGTCGAGACGAGGGTCACCGGCAAAGGCCAATCGATACCGAGCGCCGGATCGTCGTAACGCAGCCCGGCGCCGGCGCCTGGCGCATAGGCCGAGGAAACTAAGTAGTTGACCTCGCTGTCCGGCTCCAACGTCTGAAATCCGTGCGCGAAGTCCACCGGTATGTAGAGCATGCTCAACGCCTTTGGCGACAGCTCGACGCCGAACCACTGCCGATAGGTTGGCGAGTCCGGCCTGACATCGACAATGACGTCATAGATGGCGCCCCTTACGCAACGGACCAGCTTGACCTCGCCATGCGGCGGACGCTGGTAGTGCATGCCGCGCACCGTACCGACCTGCGGATTGACGGAGACGTTGCCTTGGACAAAGTCGGTCGCCAACCCCTGACGGCCGAATTCCTCGCGGCACCAGGCCCGCGCGAACTGGCCTCGGGCATCCGTGTGCGGCTGAAGTTCGATGAGATACGCGCCGCCAAGCTTCAATTCATGAAAAATCATGGGTCCGCCACCTCAGGCTGGAGTCGAGTTGCCGGGTTGTCGTCAGAAGCTTGAGCTGTTCAAGACGCGTGTGTGGCGGCGCCTTGAAGCCCTGCTCGGTCAGCCCGATGTACTCGAATAAATCATGCAACTGGAAAGCGCCGCGCCGTACGTCCCAGGCGCACCGAAACCCTGGCAATCCTCGGGTGATCTTGGCGAAGGACACGCGGTAGCTGCGGTTGTCGCCGTCATTCCGGCCGAAGGTGATCTCGCAGCCCGGAAACGCCTCACCCACCGCCTCGGCGATCTCGCGGATACGGTAATTCTGGGCGTCGCTGCCGACATTGAAGATCTCGCCCGCAACCGCCGAGCGGGGCGCGCGAAGGGTGGCTACAATCGCCCCGCAGATATCCTGCACATGGACCAACGGGCGCCAGGGCGAGCCGTCGCTGATCATGGCAATACGCCCGGTCGTCCAGGCGAGGCCGGAGAGGTTGTTCAGCACGATGTCGAAACGCATGGCAGGCGACGCCCCAAAGGCGGTGGCGTTGCGCAGGAAGGTAGGGCAGAAGCCGGCGTCGGCAAGCTTCGACACCTCCTCTTCGACCAGCACCTTGCACTTGGCATAGGGCGTCTGCGGGTTGGTCGGCGCCCCCTCGTCCACCGCATCGTCGCCAGCCCCTGCGCCATAGACGCTGCACGACGACGCATAAACGAAGCGCTTGACGCCAGCCGCCTTGGCATTGCGGGCCAGCGCCACCGACGCCTTATGGTTGATCGTGAAGGTCAGGTCGGGGTCCTGTGCGCAGAGCGGGTCGTTCGACAGTTCGGCCAGATGCACCACGGCGTCGAACCCTTCGAGGTCCGCCACGGTCAACGTCCGCACGTCGCGGCTCAGCAACGCCGGCCGATCCTTGGCATCGTTGTAAAGCCAGCCAGCCCGGTAGTAGCCGGTATCGGCGCCAACCACCTGGTAACCATTGGAGATCAGCCGATGTCCAAGAACGCTGCCGATATACCCTTCCGAACCGGTCAGCAAAATCCGTGTCACAGCGCCCTCTGTCCTTTTCAAAGCTTCCCCAATAGGCTCGACGGTTACCAAACTTTCCATGGTGCGCCTCCATCCTTCCATAATGTCTCCAGCACCTGCCGATCGCGCAGGGTGTCCATGTTCTGCCAGAAGCCGGTATGCCGATAGGCGACGAGAAGGCCGGCATTGGCGAGCCGTTCAAGGGGCTCGCGCTCCCACGAGGTATCGTCGCCGTCGATGTAGTCGATCACTTCCGGCTCCAGTACGAAAAAGCCGCCGTTGATGTAGCCGCCGTCTTCGTTGCCCTTCTCGCGGAACCCACCGACGTGATCGTCGCCCGGCATCAGCCGGAGAACGCCGAAGCGGCCGGGCTGCCGGACGGCGGCAACCGTGGCCAGGGCACCGGACTGACGGTGGAATTCGATCTGCTTACCGACGTCGATGGTGCCTACGCCATCGCCATAGGTGAGGCAGAAGGTTTCGTCGCCGAGATAGGATCGGACCCGCTTGATGCGCCCACCGGTCATAGTTGCCTCGCCGGTATCGACCAGCGTGATCCGCCAGGGTTCGACGCCGTTGCGATGCACCTTCATGCCTCCCTCGTGCAGGTCGAAGGTCACGTCCGAGAGGGCAAGGGCATAGTCACGGAAGTAGCGCTTGATCATGTCGCCGCGATAGCCGCAGCAGATCACGAAATCGTTGAGCCCGTGGGCCGAATAGATTTTCATGATGTGCCAGAGGATCGGCTTGCCGCCGATCTCCACCAGCGGCTTCGGGCGGATCGTACTCTCTTCGCTGATGCGGGTACCGAAACCACCCGCAAGGATCACTACCTTCATGGCGTACCAGCCGGCTTCGAGGCCAGCCCCTCCTGAATGATGTCGTTGAGATCCGTGCCGGCCAACTGGCGATCGGACGCCGGCCCGGCCGTGGCGCGGGCCTTCCCCTCCTCCAGCAATCGCTGATAGAGATTGATGTGGCGCGCGGCCATCTGGGTAACATCGAAGCAACGCATCGCCTTGCTGCGCGCATTGACCGAAAGCTGGTTGCTCTCGGCCGTCTGTTCCAGGCACCAGGCAATGCCTTCGGCAAGATCCTCGGCCGAAAGATCGCGAGCCAGATAGCCGTTGACCCTGTGATCGACAATGTCCGGCATGCCGGTATTGCGGAAGGCTACGACCGGCACGCCGCAGGCCAAGGCCTCGATCGCCGTCTTGCCGAGGTTTTCCTGAAGCGACGGCACCACCATGACGTCGGCGCAGGCATAGAGTTGCGCCAAGATCCCATCGTCGCCAACCCAGCCAACGGTGCGCGCCTCCAGGGAGGTATTGATCCCGACGACGTCGGATCCGAAAACCACGAGCATCAAGTGCTCGCTCCCTTCCTTCGCCGCCAGTCGAGTCAGGGCTTCCTGCAGATAGGCAAAACCCTTGCGCCGATCGGCGGTCACCTTGACCGCCCCGAACAGCACGATCCGCTTTTCGGCAGGCAGGCCCCACATGGCGCGGGCCCGGGCTTTGTCCATGGGAGCGTAAACCTTGGTATCGATCCCGCTGGGAATGACCATGACCTCGTTTCCATGGACCAGCGGACTGCGCCTGGCATAGTCGGCAAGCCAGTTGCTCAGCGCGACATAGGTGATCGGCAGGTTTTGTCGGCTGCGGTACTTCCTCTGCCACTGCCAACGGGCAAGATCGACCGGGAAGTTCGAGCGGAGTTGAGGGCAGTCGCGACACTCGATAAGGAACTTCTCGCAACCGCACGAATAATGGCAGCCGCCGGTCAGCGGCCACATGTCGCGAAGCGTCCACACGATCTGGTAACGGCGTAACTGCTTCATGCTCTCGATCACCGCCGCCCCGCGCCCGGCCCAGTGAAACTGGACGACATCCGGCTTGAGGCGCGCCAGTTCGGGACTGATGTCGAACGGAAGCCAACCCACCGTCCACCAGCTCTGTTGACGCCACCCCGCCAGCGCGAGCGGCAGGTGGTCGAGGCGGGCACGCACCCTGTCGTAGGTGTCGCTATGAGACCCATTCAGCGGTATGACCGTGGGATCGTCGCTGTACTTGCGTTGGACCAGCACCAAGGAATCGACGCCCGCCTTCAGCAGGCCGCGGTGAAGGTTGTACGATCCTTTGGCCGCTCCCCCGTCGATATCCGTAGGCGAAACATGGATCACGCGCATCGGCTGAAGCCCTTCCCTCCGGTTTCCCAATGCCTATGCTTTGTCCTCGCCGAGACCGCTATCGCAGCCTACCTCCCGCCCGTCCCTTACAAGCGGTTGCTTCCAAATCCATAAAAACTGCGGACTTCCCCCCACATCGATTCCGTTGTGCCAAACGACGGGTTCGTGTGCACGTGATCAATCAGTGACCAGCGCGCCGGGGGCGGTGACCGGGCGACCGGCATGAGCCATACTTAGCGACTTAGCGGTCTGTTGGCGCGGGAACTGGCAGAGGGGTATCGGAAGCCGTGAGCAGCAACGCCTTCGTCAGCGTGGTGACGCCGGTCTACAACGGCGGCAAGTTTCTGGACGAGTGCATCGAAAGCGTGCGCGCCCAGTCTCATGCCCATTTCGAACACGTCATCCTGGACAACGCCAGCTCGGACGATACCCACGCCATAGCGGCCCGTCACGCCGAGAACGACCCGCGAATCCACCTCCACCGCAACGACCACACGCTGCCGATGATTGACAATTGGAACCGGGCGCTCGAACTGATGTCCGGCGACAGCCGCTACTGCCGCGTCCTGCACGCCGACGACACCATGCATCCCGAATACCTGGAACGGACCACAGCGATTGCCGAGCGACATCCTTCGATCGGCATCGTCGGCTGCTTCCGCCTGCGTGGCGAGACCATCCACTGCGAAGGACTGCCCCGCCAGCGTGAAGTCTTTGAAGGTGCCGAGATCGCCCGGCTGTTTCTGCGCCAGAAGATCTTCGCCCTGGCGCCGACCTCCAATCTGCTGCGTTCCGACCTGGTGCGCCAACATCGGCCGTTCTACCCCTCGGCCTATCTGCACGCCGATCTCGCCATCTATCTCGAGCTGATGCGGGACAACGATTTCGGCTTCGTTCATGACGTGCTGGCCTTTTCGCGCGAGCACGGCGATTCGGTTACCGTGACTGTGGCGGAGCGCAACCAGACGCTGCTCAAGGAATGGCTTTTGCTGTTGCAGCGCTATGGCCCGAAGTTCTTTTCCGAGGACGAGAGGGCCCGACTGGAACGTGACCATTTGCGCCGGTACTATCGCAACCTGGTGCGCGGCTTCGTGACGCGCCGCGGACGCGCCTTCTTCGATTACCACCTTGCCGGGCTGAAGGAAGCCGGCCGTCTCCCGACGCCGCTCGACCTGCTCAGCGCCACCGGCCGTGAGATCTTCGCCGCAGTCACCCAACCGGGCAAGCTGCGCCGCCATCTGAAGATTTGAAGCGGGGCAATCTAGCCGGCGACAGCCAAGCCCTGCCGAATGGGCTTGCCGTAGGCGTCCGCGAATAACTGATCCTGCTCGGCCCGCAAACGGTCAATCAGCCGCCCGGCCGGGATCTCGACGTCATCATAGGTCAGCACCTGGTCGCGCGGAATGTCACGGCGCAACGTGCAGCCGCCTGCGATACCCATGGGCAACAGCCGCTCGCTCCGCGCGATATCGGCATTCTCGCACTGTCCATAGGTCAGGTAGTGGCCGACGCCATCCAACGTGGTGCCGGCGGTGAGGTCGACCTTGGCGGTGGCAACCACTTCGACCTCCATTGGACCGGCCGGCGCGATGGTGGCGTCGCCGAAAAGAACGGCGCGTGCCAGGGTGGTCGGCACCTCGAAATGGCACAGGTGGTAAGGCGTATAGAAGCAGTAGAGCGGTCCGCTGCCCAGCTTGTAGAGATCGAGGTAGTGGCGCTGAGTGGCGTGCTCGATGGTGCCCAGGACGAAGACGCCGGGGCCGGGCGCCGCGCCGACCAGATAATCGACGATGCCGGGCCCCTCGATGAACTGCTCGGCCGGCAACGCTTCGGCCGCTTCCCGGAGGGGAGTGCCGTCGGGAACAGTCGGACCGAACATGCCGCGACGCCCGACGCGCATGCCCGTGGCGTTGGCGACGATCGCCTGCTCGAAGGAGATCTTGGTGCCGTCGGCGAACGAGGTCACCATGTGCACGTTCTGGCCCCACTTGCGGGCGAAACCCTCCTGCGTCGTCGGGTTGCGGTAGGGATCCTGCAGACCCTTGATGTTACCGCACAGCACGGGGCGCACGCCGATACCCTGAACGAAGCGATAGAGGTTCATCTCGACGCCAGGCTGGTCGCCGTCGACGTTGGTATAGATCACGCCGGCCGCATCGGCCTTGGTCTTCAGCAGCGGACCGACCGTACCGTCGAGTTCGGCGTTCATCAGGACGGCATGCTTGCCGGCGGCGATCGCCGCCGAGACCGCGTGGGCGGCATATTCGAGCGAGCCCGTAACTTCAAGAATCACATCAATGTCGCCGGCCGCGCAGAGCAGCCGCCAGTCTTCGGTGATGGCCGGAATGTCATGAGCAATCGCCGCGTCGAGCGCTGCCGCCGTATCGACCGCCCGGACCTCGGCGGCCCCCGCCTCCACGTATGCGCGTCGCGCCGACTCCATGTTGCGGCACGCAATGGCAACCAGGCGCATGCCCTTGACGGCAGTCATGACCTGCAGCACCACGCCGCGCCCCATGAACCCGGCGCCGATCATGCCGACGCGGATGGGGCGGCCGGCAGTTTCACGTTCAGCCAACGCTTTGTCGACGAGAATCATTTCTACAGCACCGCGCTGTTGATGAGGATGATGCCGCCTTTCTAGCACCGCAGCGCGCCGGCCCGCCCGTGATCAATCGGTGACGGCAACCCCACATGCAGCAAAAAGCCCGCGCCCTCTCGGGCCACGGGCTTTTCATTCGATAACAGGGGCGGATTTCTGCTGAACTCCACCCGATCCCGTAGCTTCAGCGAAGCGCACCCTTCACCATTAGCGACAGAACCCGAAGGGAGGAAACGGAGCCGCAGACAGTTCCTCGTCGGTAACGCAACCGTACTGGGGCGCCGGATGATCGCTCGCCGGCAACTCTTCGTCCGTCACAAAGCAGTAGCCGATTGGCGGCCGAACCGCATAGGGGGCCGACAACTCCTCGTCGGTATAGCGGGTATAGCGGCAGAAAGTCGGTGGCGGGACCATCTCCGCGCCATGGACAGACGACAGAATTTCATCGGCAACGCGTTGTTTATCCATGGGAAAACTCCCTTCCGGTGACCAGCCGATATCGATGTCCCGAGGGTATCGACGGATCGCGTTTTAGAGTTGAATGGCTCCCCTCGTATGGTAATACCTTATCGCCCCGCTCGGCCATCAGCAAGTTGCAAGAAGAAGACAAACATGGACCGTTCGTTACCCCTGAACGCCGAGAAACCGGAGCCCCAGCGCGTCTGCGACGAGGAATCTCCCCTGGCGCTGGCCCCTCACTTCTCGCTGCACCGCCTTGCCCAGGACAAATACCTGCTGCTTTCCGAGGACCGCAGCGTCAAGCTGAACGACCCCTTCTATGTCCATATTCTGCCACTGCTGGACGGCGTTCTGAACGGACGCCAGATCGTCGAGCGGCTCGCCGCGAAGACAGGCCGGGAGCATGCCGACAACATCGCCGCCTTCCTCGGCGCCATGATCGACAAGGGCTACGTCGTTGCCCTCGATCCCCGCGCGGATACGGCGCGCACGGCGTTCCTCAGCGCCTCGGGACTGGACCCGGTGTCGGCCGGCCGCACACTTGCCGCGCTGAAGGTCGCGGTCGTGGCGCTCGGCCGCGACGGGGCCGCCGGTCCCGCCGCCACGGCCGATTTCGCCGCCATGCTGATGGCCGAAGGGGTGGGCGTCGCCGACCCGGAGACGGCGGCGGTCACCGTCGTAGTCGTCGAGGACTACCTGCAACCGGCCGTGCGCGAATGGGCCAGCCACCGCGCCACTGATGGGAAGGCATGGATCCCCTTCAAGCCCGGCGGTACCCAGGCATGGTTCGGGCCGCTGATCGCACCTCGTGCCGAGGGCGGGGCCTGCTATTTCTGCCTGGTCCGCCGCTTGGCCGAGCACCGGCCCGGCGATCAGGTCGTCCAGCCGACTCTGCCCGGCGCCCGCCCGGCCAAGGGCTGGACCAAGGCATCCCTGGCCATGGCCCAGGCGCTGGCGACCCGGGAGGTGGTCGAGTATGGGCTGTCGCGGCGCCGCGATGTAGCGGACCACCTGTTGTCTTGGAAGATGGCCGACGCCCGGAAGGAAAAGCATCCGCTGCCCCGCTTTCCCGACTGTCCCCACTGCGGGACCGCTGCCCCCGCAGGGACCGTCCAGTCGTCGCCGGTGCGCCTTGCACACACCGGCGCCATCAACGACCTCGACGGCGGCTGGCGGGCGCTGGCCCCGGCCGAAGCCTTGGCCCGGCTGGAAGGGATCGTCAGCCCACTGACCGGCATCGTCGCCGCGCAGCGGCCGGCCAACCCCGGGGAGGGGCTTCACGTCTATACGGCCTCGCAGGGGGCGAGCGTGCCGATCGATCCGCGCATGAACCGCCGCCTGGGCCGGCCGGGCGGCGCCGCCGGCAAGGGTGTGTCCGAGATCCAGGCGAAAATCAGCTGTCTGGCCGAGGCGATCGAGCGCTATTCGTGCAATTGGACCGGCGCCGAACCGAGGCGCCAGGCAAGCTGGGCCGATGTCGCGGAGGCGGCGCCACACCCCGACCTTCTGCTGCAGTTCAGCGCCCGCCAGTACGAGGACCGCGAGACCCTGAACAAGAGCCTAGGCGCCATGGGCCGCATTCCCGCCCGCTTTTGCGAGGATGCCGTGATCGACTGGACCCCGGCCTGGTCGCTGCGCGACGACGCGGCGCGCTGGCTGCCCAGCCGCTTCTGCTATTTCGATTACCAGGCGCTCGACCTTCCCGGCGACCATCCATTCTGCCATGCCGATTCAAACGGCTGTTCGTCCGGGGGCAGCCTCGAAGAAGCCATCCTCCAGGGCTTTTTCGAACTCGTCGAACGCGATGCCATCAGCCTGTGGTGGTACAACCGCCTGCCGCGATCGTCCATCGATCCGGCCGGTGTGGACGACGCTTTCCTCGCCCACATGCAGACGCATTATGCCGGCATCGGGCGCACGCTCCATGTGCTGGACCTGACCACCGATCTCGGCGTGCCGGTGGCGGCGGCGGTGTCGGCGACGACCAAGGGGGGGCGCATCCTGATCGGCTTCGGCGCCCATCTCGACGGGCACATCGCGGTGCTGCGCGCCCTGGCCGAACTCAACCAGATCCTCCTTTTCGACGCCGAGGTCGACCGCCAGGCCAACCGCTCCGTCGACGACGCCCTCTGGCGGTGGATCGATCACGAAACCCTGGCCGGCCATCCCTACTTGGCGCCCGCCGATGGCCCGACCATCGCGGCGACTTCGCTGCCACGGCCGCGGTTCGCGACGATGGCCGAGGCGGTGCGACATTGCGTCAGGCTGGTGGCGGCGGAGCACGACTTCATCGTGCACGATCTCAGCCGCCCCGATCTGCCGCTGAACTGCGTCCGGGTGGTGGTGCCGGGGCTGCGCCATTTCTGGAACCGGCGGGGGCCGGGAAGGCTGTTCGACGTGCCGGCAAAGATGGGCTGGTTGGCCCACCCCCACCTGGAAAGCGAACTCAACCCCCAGGCCTTCTTTCTCTGAAAGCCGAGAAGCCCGCCGCCGAAAAGGCGCGCGGGCTTCCTGAACTACGGAATGAGGAAGGCCGTCAGTCGCCGGACAGTCACGCGTCCGGCGCCCTGCACATCTTGAGGCCGCAGACCGGCGCAGCGGAAAGAGCTTGCGACAACTCCTCGTCGGAAACGCGGCAGAAGGTACAAGGCCTCGGAGCGTCGTCGGTCGCCGACAGGTCCTCGTCACTCACCCGGCAGGGAAAGCCGCAAGGAGGCGGAACGGCCAGAACGGTTCCCGACAGGTCCTCGTCCGCGAAATGGGTCTTCATTGTCCAACTCCGATTGTTGTTATGGTGGCTTGCCAGGACCCAAGAGCAGGATCGGACGGCATTTCCTGATGAATGCGCCCCTCTTTTGAGGTAACCCTATCGGATTGTCGAGGTGCCGGCAGGTTTCCAACGGTATCTGGTTCATTTTTTGGTCCCGAGTCCTCCATGCAACCAACCGTCGAATCCCTGACCCCCGAGCGCATATCCGATCTTGAAGCCATGCTGGAAGCCGACGGTCTGTTGGCGGAAGACGCCAAGCACCGGGACTACTGGCTCGCCATCTTGGCTGATCCCTTCAGGCGCAACAGCGACGTCCTGATCGCCCGTTCCGGTGCAACGGTCGAGGGGATGGTCGCCATCGATCGCCGGCCTTTCGGTCGCGGCGATGACGAGGGTCGTTCGGCCTTCGGTTGGGTCGCCCGGGAGCGACGGCGGCAGGGAATCGGGACGGCGTTGAGGAAGGGCGTCAATGCCCACCTGGCGGCACGCGGAATCCCCCGGCAGCTCGCCATGCTCTTGGGTGGATGGGACGACGCATTGCCCTTCCTGGAGGCCAACGGGTTCACCAAGGATTCCGACAACGTCATCATGGGATCGGTGGGCAAGCCCTACAGCTACACGCCGGTCGAGGGAGTCCGCTGCACCGTTTATGCCGGTGGCGACCCCCACCTGAACGACGCCATCGCCGACGTCCAGAACCGGGCCTTCGCCAGCGAACCTTCCTACCCCGTCGTGACGGGGGAACTGGTCCAGTCCCTCATCGGCTGGGAGAACTCGTGGATGGTCGTCGCCATCGAGGAGGCCACGGAAAATGTCGTCGGCGTCGTCGAGTGCACCCACAGCAACGTCTTCCTCGGCATCGCCGTTCTTCGGCGCTACTGGGGCACCGGGCTGGCCGAATGGATGGGCGGCCTGGCGCTCGACCGCTATGCGGAGGCTGGCAACACCGAACCCTGGACGATGGTGCGCACGACCAACCGGGCGTCGCTTGCCTATCTCGAGCGCATGAACTGGCAGCAGGTCGGGACCCTAGCCTTTTACGTTGCGTCCACCGGCTCGGCCGGGGCGCTTGATGGCCGGCTGGACAGGGTGAATTCGCCAACCGCCGTCTCCTCGTAGTAGTCGAGGCCGGAGACCTGGGCAAAGAGATCCGAATTGCCGCCGCCGATGGCGCAGGGCGCCAATCCTTGGGCGGAGGCGACCAGGTACATCTGCTGGAACAGCGCCCCCAGATCCTTGAGGATCAGCGAATAGGCGATGGTCTGGTACTTCCAGGCGGTGCGCGGGACGCGAGCCGCCAGGGTGAGCAGAACATCGGCCGGTTGCCCGGTCACGCCCATCGCCGCTCCTGCATCCGCCATCAGGCCCTGTACGCCCGCCGTCCATCCCGACAGGTGCTCCAGCACATGCCCCATGGGATCGTAATGATAGAAGCCGGGCTCCAGGCCCTCGACGCGATGGACCGAAAGGTAGACCTCGAGCGGATGGATCGCGCCCCCCGAACAGCAGGGACGCAGCGAAACTTCGCAGGGACGCCCCCTCTCGGGCTGAGGGGGCAATAGGGTCTTGATTCGTATCGAGCGATAAAGAAACTCTCCCAGTTGATCGACGGCAAGCGGCCGTTCGCCACATCCGCGGATCGAAGAGCGCTCCTCGGACACGCGCGAGAACGACGTGTCGCTCTTGGCCAGAGCCGCGAGATCGGGCTTGAACAAGGGAATGCGCCGGTCCGACATCGGCGCCTTGGCCGCGGGCAACAACGGGATGTCGCCCTTGAAGCGGGTGGTGTTGCCCAACGGACTGGCGTGGCGCCCGATGCGGCTGCGGCTATGGAACAGGAGATCGTGGAACTCCCACTGGCGAAGCGCCGTGTTCTTGTCCTCGTCCAGACACCCTTCGGCGTCGCTCTGAAAGGCGGCGCCGGCGTTGCCAAGTAGCCACAGGAATGCAGCCGCCGTCGCCTCGTCCATGCCGGCGACGTCGCCGGCCAGGTCCGCTGCGGACTTGGGCTGCGAAAGCAGGCCGACGAGGGAGGCGAGGCGGCCGTCGTGCAAGATCACGCGGGCGTGGCCAAGCGGACTTTCCAGGACCGTTTCCTCACCCAGCCGGCGCATCCAGGCGAAGCGCGACAGCCGGAAGCGGCCGGTCGCCGCAACGTCAGCGAAGCGGAACGAGGGCGATTGCGGCTCCAGGGTCGCCAAACGCCGATCACCTGCGGTCAGTGTGCTGAGCATGAATCCCTTGCCGGCGACCCGTCCAAGAACCTCCGGAAGAAGGGCGACATCGGGATCGTCCCGGGGCGCCGCCTCGTACAGCGATTCGGCGGTTCGGCCTCCGGCCATGAGCCCTTCCAGCAGACCGCGCACGGCGGGGCCCGCCGACAGAATGCGCAGGGCCCGCTGGTCGTGGTCGGCGACAAGGACATCGTCGCCATCGTCAATCAGGGTGATGGAGGGCTTGAAGGCAAGCTTGAAAGCGGGGCGCATGGCAACCTTTCTGAACCCGACTGGACAACGGCGTCGGAGGGGGGAACCTGCGCAGATGTTAGTGGAGGCTCGGCGCGCCGCGCAATGGCGACGCGCCCGGTGCCTCTCACAACGGGTTCGGCCAAGTACGGGCGTAACCAGCCGGATTGGTGTGGCCGGCTAGGCCGGGCCGCACTGGAACGTGACGCTCTTGCTCCCGTCGACATTCGTGACGATGTTGGAAATGACCTGTCGGGACCCTCTGTTCATGCAGATAAGCTGGGCGTTCCGAGACGCATCCAACAATTCCTGATCGGTCCGATAGGTGTAGGTCAGATTGGGACTGGCCGGCGGCAAGGGAGCCGCCGACGCCATCGGCAGGCAATCGAAGACCACGACCTTGCTGCCATCGGGATCCGTGGAGAAGCTTGCCGCGCGTGGCGTGGATTGATAGCTGGTGCAGAACGTCGCGGCCTTCTGGTTGGCCTCGATCAGGTCCTGGTCGGTTTGGTACTTGTAGGTCACGCTGGGATTCTTCGACTCGACCTGCTGGGGCGGGGAGTATATCGGGGCACAAGAAGATACGATGACGGCGGCCACGACGGCGGCCATCCCGGCACTCGCGTTCGTAAACATATGACGAATGGCAATCATGGGGACCTCCAATTCCTAGCGGCCGTCATTCGATCGCGACCGACGGGACCGAGTTCCCGAGCGCCACCTCGACCGCGTTCCCGTGGGCTCGTGCGGTCCCTCTATTGGATGTCGGGCGATGGATGTGAACCTGCGGCGCCGGATATTGTTCCGCGCGCCTCGACGATGGGGGCCGCCGGCTGGTCGCACGAACTTACGGGCTTAGGTGTTGGGCACCGCCCTGGAAAGGAGGCTCGGTTGGCGGTCCGGGCCGGTTACAAGGTCTGCAGCTGGCCGATCCACTGATCGATCGACGCCGAAGCCGCGGGCCCACCCAACGGGGTGACGCCCCGATACCCGTCCCCGCCGCTGAGAGCCAGCATCCAGCTGGCCATGACCCGGCTGGTCCCGAAGCTCAGCAGCCCCGAATAGGCCACCTGTTCATCGGTCCCGGACAAGCCCGACCGGAAGCCGCCGCTCACCGTCCCCGGGAGGTAGGGGGATGCGGGAGAGCGCACAAAGGCCTGTCCGCTATTGCGCCGCTCGACTTCCAGAAGGGCCCCGGAGAAGTCGCGGATAACGGGGTTGTCCGGCGCCCGTCCCTGGAGTTCCCGCTCGAGGATCAATTGCTTATGAGCGGTGCTCATGCCGACGGCCTCCCCTGCCCCGCCCCGATACTTGAAGGAAAAAGGCTTGTTCGACATCTGAGCCGACGCCTCAAAGGACAGGGACGTCATCAACAGAGCGATGAGAAACACGAACCATACGCCTGTCAGGGGTTTCATCTTGCTTGCTCCTTCGTCCGGGTATCCATGTCCTGGATAGACCGCTCTCAGCCCCTAATCCTTCTCCAATTCTTGGGCCGCATCGAGCAAATAAAGTCCCCCCAGCCTTAATTGTCGGAGCCTTCCCCGTTTTCGTCGGGGCTTTGGTCGCCCATCCCCACGTCCGCCGCCAGGTAGCGGAACGCAAAAATCCCCGCTTCGGTGCGGTTGCGGAAATGCATCTTTCTCAAGACCGAGCGCACAAGGTTCTTGACCGTGGAATCCCGGATTCCAAGCCGCTGCGCAATGAACTTGTTGGTTAATCCCTGCCCAAGCAGCGAGAGGACCTCGGCCTCTCCTTCCGACAACGTGGGAAGGATATCCAGGCGCAGGTGCCGCGACGCCAGCACCGACAGCAGTGTCCTCGGAAACAGGCAATAGCCCTGTATGGCCAGATCAATGACTTCGTGCAGCCGCTCGGGCTGACGGTCGATGAACAGGAAGCCGTCGCATAGATCGATATAGTCGAGGGCATCCATGACTTGCGCTTCCCGCAAAACAAGAATGACCTTCGCCGTTTTGCGAACCTCTTCGATCCGTCTGCATATCGGTCGGCCGAACGCCTTGAACTGAGTCAAGCCGAACAGGATGACCGTGGATCGGGTGCAGCGGGACGGGAGGAGATCGATCAATGGATTGCCTATGACGATGAAGGACCCCTTCCCGCCGTCTCTCCATTGCTCCTGGATGACCTCAATAACGTCTGGATCATCCTCGGCCACAACGATGTGCCTTCGCGCATTCATTAATATGAATCCATATTATCTGAAAATAAAAAAACACTATTAACTAACCAATACTTTTCATCACATAGAACTAATTATCTAATCATATAGAAGCTTTCTGTAGTTCCACCAAAAAACCAGTTGATCAGGTCCTTCGACCCGCGGTTCGTAACCGTGACGGACCGGTAACCGCATGCCCGCATAGGCCTTCACCTATCCGGAAACGTCGCGGCTTCCGGAGAAAATCCCGTACCGACTCCAACCCGGATTTTCGAGCCATTCTATATCGCCTTGCATAAGTTCAACTAAATACATGACGAAAAACCGGACACCAACATCATGATATACTTAATATAAATCGCGCATACTGGAAAAATGTATATATACAAAATCTCTTTTTACACAAAATAACACTTTCTCGATAATCCAATAGGTACGTATTACTCCGTTTTTTCCTGAAAACTGCCTATAGAGTAATTTTAAAGTACGGATTTATCAGTAATGTTTCATTTCGCACTCCACGCCCTGCCCGCCGATGAAATCACGGGGATGGAGTCACCGAGGAGCCTGTATTCCCCGGTGCGGGAGTTTTTGAAACATCGATAGGCACAGCGAGCCGGGGGACGATCATGAAACGGAAAGCGGCAACACTGCTCCCCATCCTGGCACCGGCTGTCTTTGCGGCATTCACCGGATGCGCCCCAATCCCCTACCCGGATAAAGGCGTCGAGGCAGCGTTCTCGTTTCCGGTGACCACCAATCACACGCCCTACAGTCAGTGCCTGATGAAGCTCCGGCAGATCCCGGGCAACAACCTGCCCGTGATGGCGGTCGGCGAGGTCGCCGACAAGACCGGACAGATCAATTACGACGAGAACGGGCACGCCCTCAGCCAGGGCGTTTCCGAAATGGTGATGAGCGCGGTTTTCAAGTCCGGCAAGGCCAATATGGCCGAGCGGTTCGACCTGCGGATTCCGCTGGCCGAACTGAAAATGGTCCAGCAGCAACTCACCGATGAGAACGCCAGGGCGTACCGCGTCAAGACCAGCGATTTCGTCATTCTCGGCGCCCTGACCGAGCTCAACTACAACATCGTCAGCGACGGGCTGGGCCTTTGGGTTTCCGGCGTCGGCGCCGGCGGCCGGACGGTGGTGATCAACGTGGCCCTCGACCTTCGGGTGGTCGACAGCAAGTCATTCGCCGTCCGCTATGTGACCAGCCTGCAAAAGCAGATCTACGGGTTCGAAGTCGAAGCCAACGTCTTTCGCTTCTTCGGCACCCAACTCATCGAGTTTGACGCCGGACGGATCCAGAACGAACCGCTCCAGCTCGGCGTCAGATCCGTCGTCGAGATGGCCGTTTACCAGATCATGACGGACTTCCTCGGTCTCCCCGGGGTCGAAGGCTGTGACCTCGTCGAGATCGATACTATGAGCAAACACCTTAAGAGAGGAGCACAAGCAAATGAAGGGTAGACTTCTATCTGGCGTTGCGGCCGTTGCCTTCGGTGTGGGCATGGTCGCGACAGGGCCGGCCCTCGCGGACGGCAGCGTCACGGACTGGGACTGGTACAAGAACAAGTCCCAGAATGTGGATATCAACATGTGGGTTTGGAGCTTCTTTGACCCGACGGGGGAAACCGAGGTCAAGAAGGTTCAGATCTTCATCGGCGATGTCAAAGCGTACGCCGAACTTCAGGGCGACTATGTCCCCGAGGTGCAGAGCGGCCATCACGGCTACGGTGGGCACACTCAGGACCTGTTGCAGTACGCCAATGATGGCCTGGGCCATGCGCTTCAGGACGTTTCGGCTATCGGCATCGTCGACACGATCGAGAGCGAGTTCCCGGTCTATGCCTATGAGAAACAGATTCTCGCGGGCGACATCTCTGCCAAGGCAAAGGCCGGTTCCTGGTACAACCCAGTCGAGATCGCGATCGACCAGCAAGTCTCGGCGGTCGCCGCGGCCCTGTCGATCGATCTTCAGACGACCGACGCCCCGTCCTTCATCGACACGGCCAACCAGGACCATGGGGACAGCACGCTCGATAACGGCGACACCATCGTCACCGGGTATCACGACAAGGCCTACGGCGTCTTCATGCCGGTGGTCACCAACAACATCCTCGAGGCCGACATCACCCAGTTCGCCTATTCGGATGTCTCCGCTTCGGCGACGGCCTACCAGGACCTGACCGACTTCAAGCAACTCGGCTATTACAACCGGCTGGGAACGCCGGGACTGGTTGCCAACCAGTCCGTCCAGGCGGCCGGCCTGGTGGCCAACATCGTCAACAAAGTCAAGGTGGTTACCCCGTAACGGCAACGCGACCCACTTAACGTCCCTCGGCCGGAGGATCCTTATGTCCTCCCCCACATCCTCCGGCCGCTTTTTCCAAAGTCCAATACCCGGATGAAGGAGGTCGAAAAATGTACGCATTCCGTCAAATGACGATTTTCTTGGCCCTTTCCGCCATCTTCGTGCTGTCGGGCGGCCTTCCCACCCCCGGCTTTGTCGGCCCCGGCGCAGCCGTCGCGCAGCAGTTCAAGGAGCCGTTCCAGTTCAGGGTTCGCAACAACTCGACGGCAGCCAGCCTGGCCATCTACTTGAAGCAGATGCAGGATGGCACCTCTTCGACGAGTTCATCGGGCGGCGGTTCCGGCGCGTCGAGTATCGGCACACTGAACCAATACAGCTCGACCACCATCGGCAACCTCACCGAGATCACCACCATCCTCGAGCAGGGTGCCCAGGGATATGTCGGCGTCGACACCACCCAGGACGGTTCGAACAGCAGCCAAAGCGCGTCGTCGGAAGGAACCCAAATTTACGGAGGCAATACGGCGATCGACGGCAACATCGAGAACGCCACCACCAATGGCGATACCACACAGCCGTAAAATCGATCCGACCTCCCCTCCGACAAAAAAAGCTCCGCCACAAGGCGGAGCTTTTTCTTTGTGCCAGCGCGACGCGGACGAAACCGCGTCCCCCCATGCATCTTTCCTCCCTCATCCAGGCACAAATAGTCGTCAACCATCGGGTTGATTGCCCGTTTTTACAATAACTCAGCCGGGGCACCTCCTTTGGGGAAGAAGGGAACGGTGAAAGCTTCGTTGGCAGATTCACAGACCACCCAAGATCGACTTAGAAAACATGGAGAATTCGGGGGATCGGTATCCAATTAGGAGTAGGTCATTTACCTTTCCCGCGAGGAATACCCCCAATGAACACCGGAAACTCGCCTTTTAGGGAATATTTAAAAATGGCTAACCCTTTACAATACATTCTGGAGAAATCGGCAGCCCCGTGTGAGGGGGAGTGGAGACACACGGCGCTTCGGGGGAAGAGACTTGTTGTTGCCCGTTCCAAGAGGGGGACCCGCACGGCAGAACAACGCCCGATGCGCGAGGAAATGGAGGGACACATGAGACCTAAGGAAACTCTCTTGGTCGATCGCAGCAAGCTGTTTCGCGAAGGGCTGAAAACATTCCTTGCCGACTCGCCGTTCCCGGCGATGGCCGAGGCAACCGAACTACGGGAAGCTGAGGCTCTCATCAAGGAGGGCATGAGTCCGGACATCATCATCCTTGATTTCATGGAGGGCAATCCGCAGGACATCGAGGCCATCCGCGAGATCCGCCAATTGCGTCCGGACGCCAAAATCGTGCTTCTGGCAAACGACATATCGGCCCGCAAACTGACCCAGGCTCTCGACACCGGTATCGACGCCTGCCTGGTCAAGAACATTACTTCCGAGGCCCTGATCAAATATCTGGGATTGGTGATGGCGGGCGAGCGGGTCTTTCCGGTCGAACTGGCCCGGCTGCTGATTGACGGCAAGCTGGATGGCGGCCGGAGGAACGGCACGACTACTCATAGCGGCCTGTCCCAGCGGGAGGTCGAGATCCTGGGTTGCCTGGTCAATGGCGACCCCAACAAAGTCATTGCCAATCGTCTGAAAATCACCGAGGCAACGGTCAAGGTGCATCTGAAGGGGCTGCTACGAAAGATCAACGTGGCCAACCGGACGCAGGCCGCGATGTGGGCGGTCAACAACGGCGTCGATCGCCACTGCGTATTCGATCATTGAAGGCCGGCGTACAACAGGTCCTGCGGCGAAGCGGCGAAAAGCCGCTCGCCGGCAGCCTCTCCGGCAAGCCGCGAAGATCGCCTGCCTGCGGAAACGATGTCCCGGGCGTGACCTTATTCGTCGTCCGGCTGGGGTCTGACCACCGGCTTTTGCTCCCAAACCCAATTCTGAACCTGCGCCATCCCGCCGGTCCCGTCGTGCGATTGCATCGACGGCCGGCCGGCTGGACCGCACACCAGCAAACGGACCGGAATGTGGTTTCCGGGCAGGCAGGTCTCTCGATAGGCGCAAGCATTCCCCTGCGAGGAATGATTGAAAGATCCTCCCGCCACCGAAGAAGACTCCGCAACGGCGCTTGCCGGTGTCGGCGTCTCAATCCGTGCGGTGCATTCCTCAAGGACCGCCGCCTCGGTGGCCTGGTACAATTCCGGCCCTTTGTCTTTGATCCATTGGCTTTCCCGAAAAGCCGGCGAATTGGTGCCCTTTGCCGAGGGACCACCAGGCCCCCCGGCCACCATGCCAAGCGCCGAGGCAACCGTCAGCGGCAGGCAGCCGCCCAACCCCACCGCCGCGTATCCGAGAAGCACGAGTTTGACAACGGGTCCCATGCCGAAAGGATACGGCGGATACCTCCGTCATAAAGCAGGTATCCGGGGTACCCCCAACGCGCCCCGGTGGGAACGGCCGGGGACCCTGCCGTCGCCGAAAATTCTCCCGGCGAACGGCAGGGACCGCCCCCCCTCAGGAACGGACCGTCTCGTACTGTGCGGAAACGATGGCCGCCTGCGTGCGGTTTCTTACGCAGAGCTGGCGATAGATCGACTTAAGATGGACTTTGACCGTGCTTTCCAGGATGCCCAGGTTGCGGGCGATCTCCTTGTTCGAGGCACCGTCTTTCAGAGCCATCAGAATCTCGACCTGTCGGGTTGTCAGGCGTTGACTCCGGGGACGGCAGTCCGTCTCCGCTCTTTTCGGTACGGACCTTTTGGCGATGCCGCCTCCCCCGCGATATACGGTCCCGTCGCCGGCCAGTTTCACCCTCTCGGGACGGGTGGCGACATTGGCGACCGGAAAGTTCGCGACGCCTTTCTGAAGCATGCCCCCGTCGAGGGGACGCAATGATTTCGCGTCCAATAAGACGACCTTATTTTCGCCGGACGCCCCGGCGTTGGGATGTTCTGCCCGATCATCCGGGCACGGAATCAGAAGATAAGACCGATGTTGCCCATCGCCCCCCCCCTGGTGGCCAGTGGGTGCCATGATAACCCATAGTGGTGAACCCATTTCCTGCTCCCCCTGGGTTTGCCGAGTCTAACGAACGAATTTGCAATTTTCTGTGGATAATTTCCTCATGAGATGAACTGAAAATTGCCGTTGGTTTCAGTGTTTCTCCCGGCAAATAGTCTTTATGGCCACAACCCCCCATAGTGCTTTATGAATAGAACGTACCTCCCCAAGCCGCACAATCCGCAAAAAGTGCCGGTCAATACCGAGCGAGTCGCGGAATATACCGATTCGCGGCTGCGGTTTACCCACAGGTATCATCGGGATAACCTGTGGGTAAGTCGGTTTAATTGGGGGCAACCCGGGGTAATCGGGTTTCAATCGCAATACGTGTAAGTTCCTCGCGAGAATGGGCACACAGTTTTCGCATCATGCGCGCCCTGTGGAATTCCACGGTACGGATGCTCATTGCCAGTTCGGCGGCAATCGTCTTGTTGGATTTGCCCAGCCCCAAGCTCTCCAGGATTTCCCTCTCGCGCGGCGTAAGGCATTGGATCAACGCATCGAGATTTCTCAGCCGGACCTTTTCGGCAAGCTGCTCGGCGTGCTGCGTGATGGCGGCTTGGATCCGGGAGAGCAGTTCCTGGCTGCTGAACGGCTTCTCGAAGAAATCGAAGGCCCCGCGCTTCATCGCCTGAACGGCCGTCCAGACGTCGCCGTAACCGGTAATGAAGATGACGGGCGCCGTCGCGCCTTTGGTGATCAGGTTTTTCTGGATCTCCAGGCCGCCGATGCCCGGCAGCCGGACGTCGAGGATGATGGCGCTTGGCTCGCTCTCGGTATCCGCCCAGAAAAACGCATCCGCCGACTCATAGGTTCTGCAGTTGATACCCACCGATATCACGAGGTCGCGGATCGATTCCCGGACATCCTCTTCATCGTCAACCACAAAGACCGTACCTAGAGACACCCGGTGCCCCCCCTCGCCCCATACCACCGTCTTGTCACGAATGCGTCCTGGATCTCCTTACGGCAGGGACATTACCAGAAGCTGTAAACTGCATGGCCATGCAACGGCGAGAACGATTTTGGTTCATCCTGCCACGCCTCCCCTGGCCGCGATCATGCCATAGCATAACCTTAACCTTTATTAACACTGGGTCTTCCCTGACATTGTCATGATGCGCCTGTCGTCAGGGCAGCCACCCCGAGGCTATCTTCGTATACGATGGGAAATAGGCAATTCTTCAAGGAACTACGGCAGGAATGTAAATAATTTTTGAGTTACGCACTCTGGGTTACCAGGCATTCAAAATGGACGACATGAAATCGACCTACCTCATATTTTCACAAAACATATCCCTATAGGACCGATCCCAGCGTCACCGCAGAACGTATGCTGGAGAATGCATTGATCTCCACGAGATGGAGGAACGATAGTGATTGTCGATCCCCCCTTCAACTTCAGGTCTTTGGGATTCCTGGTAGCCAGCCGGCACGAGTTCACCCGCGAACTTTTGCACTTCGCACTGGAAGCCTTCCAGGCGGAAGACATTCTGGATGCGGCCGACGGGTGGGGCGTTCTGCGGACGTCCGCCGCCTTCGCACCGGACGTCGTGCTGACGGAAATCGATATTTCCCCCATGGGCGGGGCCGAAGTGGCTCGTCGCCTGCGCGAAGGCTCTCCACGCACCGCCCAAGCCGCGATCCTCGTCTTTGCGCATCGCCCGCTTGCACGCGACGTTCTGCGGGCAACGGAAGCCGGCGCGGACGATGTCCTGCGTTTGCCGTTTTCCGCCCGTTTCCTGGCGCAGCGGATCGTAGGAGCCCTTGCTCGGCGCCATCCGGGAATGCGAACTACCGATGGGATCGACCATCCGTCGCCGCCGGCTCCCACCTGCCATTTGCCGGAATGGCCGCCGGTCGCCAAGGGCGCGGTCGTTTTCCACCAGGAACCTATCCTGACGCCGGAAGAGATCCGGGCGTTGACATCGGGCGCACCGAGCCTGGCGTCGGCGTAGAGGCAACGAGGTCGATATGGAGCCGACATCCGAAAGAATCAGGGCGGCAGCCCGCCACTTGTTCGCGCGCTATGGCCATAACTCGGTCGAGATCGCCAAGGAGTACGTCGTCATTACCGCGCGATCGGGAGATCTCCGTGACATCGACGAGGCCCTGCTTGTCCTCACCGAACTCGAGCAATTGGCCGAGCGGCCAAACCGGGACACCGAAAGGGACAACTGAGCCGTCGTTGCGTCTGTCTATCCATCCATGATTTGCCGGCAGGCCAGGAAGTCCGCGTGCATCCGCTGGAAGACCCGGTGCTTTGCCGCGTGGAAATCGGCGACGCGACCCGTTGCCGGCACGATCACGTCTGCCGCCCGGTTCATGGCCGACATGGCGGCCAGCACCGAGATGAACTCGCCGGCCGCCACCGCCCCCAGAATGGCCGAACCCAGGAGCACCGCCTCAGGTTCTTGGGGAAGGACGATCCGGCATCCGGTGATGTCGGCATGTTCGCGCAGGAACAGCGGGTTCTTGGTACCCCCACCGCAGGCAAACACCGTTTCGATGGCATACCCACTGGCATTCATGGCGTCGATGATGTGGCGGGTGCCATGGGCGACGGCCTGGATGGTGGCAAGATAGAGCAGGGCCAGATCATCGACGGTGTCGGACAACCGAAGCCCAGCGACCACCCCCCGCAGGGTGGGATCGGCGCGTGGCGAACGGTTGCCGTGAAAATAGGGCAGGACGTGAATGTCTCGGGTCAGCGCGGCGGGAAAATCGGCGGTTCTCGCCAGACGGTCAAGGCGGCCGTTCAGCAACGTGTAGACCGTACTTCCCGAGCTTGCGGCTTCGGCCTTCACCTCGGCGGCGCGTGCATGTGAAAAGATGACGTGATCGATCAGCGCCCCGGTCGCCGACTGGCCGCCTTCGGAGAGCCACAGGCCGGGAACCATCGCCGAATAGTAGGGACCCCAGACGCCGGGCACGAACACCGCTTCGCGTGATACCGCCATATGGCAGCTCGACGTGCCGCCGATCAGGGCCAACCGCCTTTCCATGTCGGCCGCCGCCGGCAAGGCATCGCCAAGCGGCGCCCCCAGCATGCCCAGTCCGCCGGCGTGGGCGTCGATGATCGACACTCCGACCGCCACCCCCGGCGGCAGGCCCAGTTCGCCGGCTGCCCGTTCGCTCAGCCCACGGCCGACGGCCTCTCCCATCGGCCGTACCGTGCGGCCGATGCGGGAAAACCCTTCCTCGACCAGATCGTCAAGGCCGATCGACCGGAAGTAATCGGCGTCCCACCGGTCCTCGTGGCCCAGATAGGTCCACTTGCAAACGGTCGAGCAGAGCGAGCGCACGTCCACCCCGGTGGCCCGCCAGGTCAGGAAGTCGGGCAGGTCGAAAAAGCATGACGTCCGCCGCCAGGTTTCGGGAAGGTGCTCTCTCAGCCACAAAAGCTTGGGCGTTTCCATCTCGGGCGAGATGGTGCCGCCGACATAGTCGAGAACCTTGTGGCCGCCGGCATTGATGCGCCCGGCCTGGAGAATCGCCCGGTGGTCCATCCACACGATGACGTTCTGCTCGTCGCGCCCGGTCGGGCTGACCGTGACCGGCCGACCCTCGGCATCCAGCGCCACCAGCGAACAGGTTGCGTCGAAGCCGACACCTTTCACCTCCCGGGGATTGACGCCGGCCTCGGCCAGCGCCTTCTTCACAGCCGTGCAGCAGGCCGCCCAGATGTCGTCCGAGGACTGTTCGGCGAAGTCGGGCTCGGGACGCCACAGGCGGATCTCGCGGCTGGCCTGCCCCAGCATCCGGCCCGTTCCATCGAAAATGCCGGCGCGCGCGCTGCCGGTGCCGACGTCGATGCCGACATAGACGGAAGACATCGGATCAGGCTCCCCCGAGGATACGCACCTTGAAGCCCAGCTCCTGGCTGAGCGCCACCATCTCCCCGAAGATGTCGCCATAGGCGACGGCCACGTGGTTGCTGAAATAGTGGGCCATCAGGGTATCGCGCGATATCCCCAGGTCGGTCGCCATCAACGGCCATTCGCGCGTGGTGCCCTTCCACCATTTCTCGCGCTTGGCCTCGGGCAGTTCGACTACCTCACCGCGGCCGACGTCCATCCACAGATCACCACCCCTGAGATAGGCCCGGGACCATGTCACCTTGCCCGGCAGGCTGACGCCGCTGAAGGTTCCTCCCGGTACCGGGAAATAGCCGGCCGGCTGGCGGTACGAGTGAACGCCCTTGAGGGTGTCCGGGTCGTGGTTGAAGGCGTAGGCGCCACTGGAACCCGAATTCAGCAGGACCCAAACGAAGCGTCCGTCATGTTCGCCGCCCCAGCGGATGTCGTGGAAGAATACCGCCTGATGCAGATCCTTGGCCTTCAGAAGCCGCTTCATCAGTTCCATGGGCACTAGGTTGCCCTGGTCGGCTTCCGTCGAATCGACAATGGTGTCGCCGTTGCTTTCGGGGCGGCAGGCTGAGTTCAGCAACCCCTCGGCAAAATCCGACGGCGGCCTCAGCCCGATCAGGCCAAGCTGGTACTGCCAGCCCACGCAGTCGGCCTTGAATTCGTCGACCAGGTCGAGCACCGCCAGGTAGTCGCGAAGCTGTTCCTTGGTGGCCGCTTCGTCGAAATCCTCGGCCCCCTTGCCGCCGTAGTGGAAGGTGATGCCCTTGGCTTTCACGAAGGCGTAAGCCGCCTCGATTCGCTTGGGATCGACGGCGCGGCCGCGCTCAATGATCCAGGCCTGGTCCACCTTGTGCTCGGCGAAGCCGATCCGGTTCAGGAGACGCGGTCCGAAATAGCCGTTGATCATGCCCATCGAGGTGTCGCCCAGCATGAGGGCAAGCACGCGGCGACGGCGGATGGCGGCGGCGACACCGCCGGCCAGGGCCGCAGCCTCCGGCGAAATGGCGGCGTGATAGCGGATCTCGTCTTCGGGGTAGGCGATGCGACCGGTCGAGCACCATTCATCCAGTCGCGACATGAAACCGGCGTCCGCCGTCCAATCGTCGGCATCGGTCCACGCCCGGCTGAACCGCCGGCCGACGCTTTCCAGGCAGGCTCCGGTGTTGAGCAGGCCGACCAGGCCGGGCCAGGTGCCGGAAAAATTGCTGGCCAGCAGCAGCGGGTTGTCCTTGCCGACGACGCCATCCGTCGTGTGTGGGCCGTAGACCCAGTGGACGTAAACGCCGATCAACGGATCGTCGATGGGACCAAGCTTCTCGATGGCCTCGTGCGGCTTGGTCAGATAGCCATCTACCCGATAGGACGAACGGCCCAGTTTTGCCAGCGCCCTTTCGAGTTGAACCGTCGCTTCCGTGATGTGCGGCAGGGCTTGCGCATTCGGTGTTTTGCGATAGTCCCCCGGCCAAAAAATGGCGATCTTGCCGCTCATGCTCCGTGCTCCTCCGCCCGTCCGATGTGACCCCGTCGACCGCTTTGGATAACCATGATGCCATCCACGAAAGGAGCGCGCAACGGCAAAACAATCATTGCATAATCACTGATATATCATATATATTTATTGCTCTTTGAACGGCCGTGCGCGGTCGTTTTTCACTTCTCGCACACCCCTTTGAACACACAGGAACGCGAATGACGACAGACCACCTTCAGGGCATCTACGCGGCGGTGATGACGCCGATGCAAGACGATCTGTCCTGCGATATGAACCGCCTCGCCGCCCATTGCCGTTCGCTCCTGGACGAAGGGTGCCACGGGGTCAGCCTGTTCGGCACCACAGGTGAAGGCCCTGCCCTGACCACGGACGAGCGCCAAGCCGGGCTGGAGGCCGTTCTTACCTCCGGTGTCGCGCCCCACCGCGTGCTGCCGGGAACAGGGTGCGCCGCCATCCCCGACGCGGTGCGACTGACGCGTCATGCCACCGGATTAGGCTGCAAGACCGTTCTGGTCATGCCGCCGTTCTTCTTCAAGGACATCGGCGACGACGGGGTCGTCGCCTTTTATGCCGCCCTGATCGAGGGCGTCGGCGACCCCGCCCTTCGCGTCATCATTTACAATTTCCCGGCGGTGACCGGGGTGTGGGTGCGCGAACGGGCCATCGAACGCCTGATCGCCGCCTACCCCCATGCCATCGCCGGCGTGAAAGACAGTTCGGGCGACTGGCCCTATGTGGCGGCACTTCTGCGGCAGTTTCCCTCTCTCGCCGTCTTCAGCGGCTGGGAGACCTGGGTCCCCAAACTGGTGGCGGCCGGCGGTGCCGGCAACATCTCGGGAATGGCCAACGTCATCCCCGGCCTGCTTCGCCAGCTTTACGATAACCGCTCCAGTGCGGCGACATTGTCGAGGGTCAGCCGACTGGTCGAGGAAGTGAGCAAATATCCGATCATTCCGGCCCTCAAGGTCCTGGCCGCAACCTTGCGGGAACAGCCGAGTTGGCGCAATATGCGGGCGCCTCTGGTGGCGCTTCCGGCGGAATCCGAGCGGTCGTTGGTGATGGCCTTCGAGCGCATCCTGAACGAGAAAGACGCGGACATCACAACGGGAACCTGAAGGATCTGGATAATGGGCGCATGATCGTCGTTTTTGGTTCCCTCAATGCTGACTTGGTTTTTCCGGTCCCCTCCCTGCCACGCCCTGGGGAAACCGTCTTGGCCCCCGCCTATTCCGTCGTTGCCGGCGGCAAGGGCGCCAACCAGGCCTATGCCGCGGCGCGGGCTGGCGCCCCCACCCGCATGGCGGGGTGTATTGGCGACGATGAATTCGGCCGTGTCCTGCTGTCTTCGCTGTCCGGTGCCGGAGTCGACACCGAAGGCGTGCTCCGTTGCGAGCAGCGGACGGGATGCGCCGCCATTGCCGTGGATGCCGCCGGCGAAAACCAAATCGCCGTCGCCGCCGGCGCCAACCTGGAAGCGCGAGCCGCCCAGGTGCCGGACGACTGGCTGACCCCCAAAACGGTTCTCGTCCTGCAGATGGAGGTGCCGGCTGCCGAGAACTGGACGTTGATCGCCCGGGCCAAACAGGCGGGGGCGCGCGTCCTTCTCAACGTCGCGCCGGCCGCGCCGGTGCCGCCCTCGGTGCTGGAATTCGTCGATGTCCTGATCGTCAACCAGACCGAGGCGATGGTGGTCGCCGAGGCGGCCGGAGTTCCCGAAACCGATCCGATCCGCGCGGTGCGCAGCCTGGCCCGGGGATTCAAGATGACGACTGTCGTCACCCTTGGGGCCAAGGGCGCGTTCGCCTGCGTCGGCGACGATGAATGGGACGTGCCTCCCCTCAAAGTCTCGCCGATCGATACGACCGGGGCCGGCGATGCCTTCTGCGGCGTTCTGGCCGCCTCGCTGGATGCCGGATTGGCCTTCACCGAAGCGTTGCGCCGGGCGGGCACCGCCGGCGCCCTGGCTTGTACCCGGGCCGGCGCTCAAACCGCCATGGCCGACGCCGCCGACATCGCGACCCATCTTTCCGGGGCTCCACCCGTCTGCCGGGCGACATCAAGGCCCAGGATGCCGTCATGAAGCTCAGTGAAAGCGCCTACCTGAAATTCAAGGAGCTGCTATTTGCCGGCGACGTCCGGCCCGGCCAATTCGTCTCGCAGCGCGAACTGGTCAAGCTGACGGGCATTCCGCTGGGCCCCATGCGCGAGGCCCTTCAACGCCTCGAGGTCGAGGGCCTGGTCCAGATCGTGGCGCAGCGCGGTATCCAGGTGATCGAGGCGAGCCTGAGACTGATCCGCGACACCTACCAGTTGCGCATCCTCATCGAAAAGGAAGCCGCCTCCAAATATGCCGAGACGGTCACCGACGCCGAGATCGGTGAACTGGAGGAAGCGCATCGGCGCGTCGTCGCCGAGGCCGGGAAGAACGGCCTCAGCGAGACCCTGCTCACCGAGGCCCAGGACGTCGACTGGCGGCTTCACGACTGCATGGTCGAAGCCCTGGGCAACGCCATCATCCTCAAGATCCACCGCATCAACAACGACCGCATCAAGCTGATCCGCCTGGCGCACGGCAAGCTGACCCTGCTGACTCCGGGGACCTTCAATCACGCGATGGCGGAGCACTTGGCCGTGATCGAAGCGATCAAACGCCGCGATCCGCCGGCCGCGGCCGCGGCCATGGAAAACCATCTGTCGACGGCGATGCGCCGCGCCCTCGGCTTCTAGGCGGTCGGCCGACTACTCCTTACGAGTAGCCTAGCGTGTGCGGCAGCCACAGCACGATGTCGGGGATCAGGATCATCAGCAGCAACGCCCCCAGCAGAATGCCGATGAACGGCCACATCTCGCGGATGATGCTGGCCAGTTCGATGCCGGTCAGGCTGTTGATGACGAACAGCAACACCCCGTAAGGCGGGGTGATCAGCCCGATCATCATATTGACCACGACGACGACCCCGAAATGCACGAGGTCGATACCCATCGCCTTCATCGAAGGCAGGATGATCGGCACCAGCACCAGCAGCATGGTGGTGGCGTCGAGAAAACATCCGAAGGCGAGGAAGAGAAGGCTGACCATCATCAGAAAGACCGTGGGCGACAGGCTGAATCCCGACAGCCAGGCGGCGATGGCGTTGGGGATCTGCTCGGTGGCGACGATGTAATTGAACAGAAAGGCGCCGGCGATGATCAGGGCGATGACCGCGCTGGAGCGCACCGTGTCGACCAGGATCGCGAACATCGTGCGGGCTCCGATGACCCTATAGGCCAAGCCGGCCAGGATGAGCGCGTAGAGTGCCGCGACGGCCGCCGCCTCGGTTGGCGTGAAGGCGCCGCCATAGATGCCGCCAAGAAGGATTCCCGGCATAAGCAGGGGTGGAATGGCCCGCCCGATGATGCCCGGATAACGCCGCCACGGAATGATTGCCTCGGTCGGGAAGTTGCGGTAGCGCGAGATCAGCCAGACGGCCAGCATGAGGACCGTCGTCATCAGCAACCCCGGTCCGACCCCTCCCAGGAACAGGGCGCCGACCGACTGGTCGGACACCATGGCGTAGAGCACCATGGGAATGGAAGGCGGAATGATGGGGCCAATGGTGGCGGACGCCCCCGTGATCGCCGCGGCGAAGCCCGGCGGATAACGGTTCTTGGCGCGCATCATGTCGATGAGCACCTTGCCGACCCCGGCGGCATCGGCGATGGCGCTGCCACTCATGCCCGAAAAGATGAGGCTGGTCAGGATATTGACGTGAGCGAGGCCGCCGCGGAAGCGTCCGACCATCGCCAGCGAGAAGTCGAGCAGCCGTTCGCTGATAGTCCCGGCATTCATGACGTTGGCGGCGAAGATGAACAGCGGCACCGCCAGCAGGACGAAACTGTTGAAGAAGCCGTTGAGGATGGTTTCGGCGGCCAGCCCGACGTCCTGGCCGGAAATGATAAGATAGACGAGGCCGCTGGCGATCATCGCCGGGCCGATGGCCGCTCCAAGGGCGCACATGCCCGCGAGAAAGAGCAGCATGACGATCAGGGCGAGACTCATGTGGGGCAGGCCTTCCCGCGCGTCAAAGGATGTCGTGCCAATCCGCCCGGGTGACCCGGTAGGCGCGCCATAGATTGCGCGCGCAAACCGCGACCAGGAAGACGATGAAGACGGCGAACACCAAGTCGAAGCGAATACCCATCACCCACGTCCTGTCGTGCGCCATAAACATTACGTAGTCGACGTTGGCCGGCAGGGCATAGGCGAAGACCCCGCCGAGGACGAGGGTGACGATGAACGTCATGATCCGCCGCGCCTTCGGCGCAGCCATCTGGTAGAACAGGTCGAAGCGCACATGGTCGCGCTCGCGAACCATCAGCCCGCCGCCCCAAAAGGCGAACCACAGGAAGCCGATCAGGCACATCTCGGTCGTCCAGCCGAGAGGGTGGTTCAGCACGTAGCGGGTGAACACCTGGATAATAAAGGCGCCGAACATCACCAGGAACCAGAAGGATCCGATGAGTTCGGCGCCTGTCCTTAGCGACTGACGAAGCTTTTCCACTCCGTCCCCTCCGATCGTCGAGGGCCTATTTTCCGGCCGCGTTGATGCGATCCAGAATTCCGGCTGGCCACGTCTTCGAGAACTCCGAGTCGAGATACATTTTCTGGACGTGCTTGCGGAAGGCCTCGCGGTCGGGAACGGTGATGGTCATGCCCTGCGACTTGAAGAAGTCGACCAGCTTGGCTTCATCGCGGATGCGGTTGTTGTTGTTGAAGGCCGCGGCGATGCGCGACGCCTCCGTGAAGACCTGTTTCTGTTCGTCGTTGAACTTGCTCCAGGTCTTGTTGGCGATGGCCAGGAATACGCCGTCCACCAAGTGGTTGGTCAGCACGATCTGTTTGCTGACCTCGTAGAATTTGGCTTTCTGGTCGGTCGGCAGCGGATTGTCCTGGCCGTCGATAGTGCCGGTCTTGAGCGCCAGGTAAATCTCGTTGAAGGCCACCGGCGTCGGATTGGCCCCCAGCGCCTCGCCGAGGAACAGCCAGTCCTTGGACCCGGGCATGCGCAGCTTGACGCCCTTGAGGTCAGCCGGGGTCTTGACATCGCGCACGTCGCGCAGGTTGAGCTGACGGGTGCCGAGATAGGCGACCGCCAGAATGGTGACCTCCATCTTGTCGGAGACCGCCTTGAAATACTCCTTGCCGACGTCGCCATAGAACACCGCCTGCTGGTGCTCGGGATCGCGAATGAGATAGCCGGAGGTGAAGATCGAATACTCGGGAAGCTGCTTGGCGATGTCCTGGGCAGAGATCATCGCCATGTCCAGGTTGCCGCGCATCATCTGTGCCGGCTCGGTGCCCTGCTGGAACAGCGTGGCGTTCATGAAGATCTGAACGTCGAACTGGCCGGGCAGCGAGCGCTCCACATACTCCTTGAAAACGCCAAGCTGCTCGGCGTGCCAGTCGCCAGGAACCGCCGGGGTCGAAATGCGAACGACCATCTTCTCGGCGGCGGCAGGCTGGGCCGTCATGGCGACGGGTGCAAAAAACATCGCGGCAGCAGCCGCGGACAGACCGCGCCGCAGCACATCTCTCGCTTTCATTCTCTCTCTCCTCGGATTCGTGGTCGATCCAATAACCGTCCCTGTGTCCGGGTATGCACCCGGTACCCTCGGATCATGCCACCCCCAAGGCCCGCCTTCAAGGCAAAAAATATCATTGGATGATTATTGATATATCACATATCCATCATGCGCGAAGGCACGGAGGGGTCGTGACGCGCCCCTTCCCCTCCCCTACAGGAGCGCCGCAACCTTGGCTGCCAGCGTCGACTTCGGAATCTGCCCGACCAGCCGGGCACGGAGCTTCCCGGCGCGGTCGATCACCACGACGGTCGGAAACACCCCGACTTCATAGCGGATGGCGGTCAGAGACAGCTCGTCGACGGCGTTATCAAAGCCGTTGCCGCGTTCCGCCGCCAATTGGCGGGCCATGTCGGCATTGCCGCCGACGTTGACGGCAAGGACGACGACTCCGTCCCCTTGGTGTTCGCGATACACGGCCTCGATCACCGGCAGCTCCTGGACGCAGGCAGCGCAGCCGCCCAGCCAGAAATTGATGATCAAAACCTTGCCCGCGTAGTCGGCCAAGCGGACCGGCCGGCCGTCAAGATCGAGCGCTGCGATTTCGGGCGCCGGGCCGTTCCGGGCCGTCTGGCGCGGCGCCTCGTCGCATGCCGCGAGCAGAAGCGCGGCAAGCATCCCCGCGCTTAATCCCACCACCTGACGAAAAGCCCTATAGAAAAGGTGGATAGTCGAGCGAATGCGACTTATTATCCGGCCATCCGATACGAGATGGCGAAAAGCCCCGCGATGACCCGACTCCTCCGTGCCGCCCTTCTCCCCGCCTCGTTCTTCATTCTCCTGCTCGCTTTCGCCCCGGCTCGGGCCGACGAGACCGAGGCCACTGCCGGCAAGGCGATCTATGCCGAGCGCTGCGAACTGTGTCATGGCCGGCGCGCCAACCAGCGGGCGCTGGGCGTTTCTAAGGTCTTGATCCGCGTCCCCGACACGGAAATCCTCGCCAAGCTGCGCGCTTACCAGGAGACGCCACCGAGCCCGGACGCGGCCATGAAGGACAAGATGAAAAGCGGCCTCGCCGAAACCGACATCGAAGGCCTGCGCGCGTATATCCATACCCTGCGTCCCTGACCGCGGGCTGCCGGTCACAGCAGTCCCCCGATCTTACGTTGCAGGTCGCGGGCGGTAAGTGGCCCCTCGATGCGTTCCCGCACGACGCCCTCGGCATCGATGATGAACGACGTCGGCGCCCCGATGGCGCCGTAGCGCTGGGTGGCGATCTTCAGGGGATCGGCCAGCATCGGGAAGGACACCTCGACCCGGCGGCGCGTGGCCTCCACCGTCGCCGCGTCCTGGCCCATGTTGACGGCCAGAAGGTCGAAGCCGCGCGCCTTGTTTTCCTTGTAGAAGGCGTCCAGTGCCGGCATCTCGGCGATACAGGGGCCGCATTCGGCCAGCCAGAAGTTGATCAGCACCACCTGGCCGCGGCGGGCGTCCATGCGCACCTCGCTGCCCTGGGCGTCGAGCACGCCCAATTCAGGCGCCGCGCCGCCGGCCTGGCTCGGCGCCTGGTCCTTGCAGGCGGCGAGAGAGAGAAGCGCGACCAGGGTGATCGTCATGACCTTTGCAGAAATCATCATGCCCTAGGCTTCCACGCGGCCATGGTTGAGGCGGATGATCCGCTGGGTGCGGGCGCCGAGCTCGGGGTTGTGGGTGACCAGCACCAGGGTCCGCCCCTCGGCGTGCAGCTGCTGGAACAGTGCCATCACCAGTTCCTCGTTCTTTTCGTCGAGGTTGCCGGTCGGTTCGTCGGCCAGCACGATGGCCGGCTCGTTGATCAGCGCGCGGGCGATGCAGGCCCGCTGCTGCTCGCCGCCCGACAGCTGGGACGGCAGGTGCTGGGCGCGCGGGCCCAAGCCCACCCGTTCGAGGGCCGCCATCGCCTCGTCGCGGTCGGCGACGCTGTGATAATGCTGGGCCAGCATGACGTTCTCGACCGCGCTGAGATAGGGAATCAGGTGGAACTGCTGGAACACCAGGCCAATCTTCTCGCGCCTGACCACCGCCTGGGCTTTGCCGTCCAGCGTCGCCGTTTCGATGCCATCCAGCAGGTAGCGCCCCTCGCTCGGCGTATCGAGGCAGGAAAGGATGTTGAGCAGCGTCGTCTTGCCGGACCCCGAGGGGCCCATGATCGCCACGAACTCTCCGGCCCGGATGGTGAGGTCGACGCCGTCCAGCGCGGTGACGGCGCCGAACCGCTTGTAGAGGCCGCCGATCTCGATGACGTCGCGGGCCGGCGCCCCATAGGTGGCGCAACCTTCCATCGGCATCCCTTCGGCCAAGGCATCCATCACGTCATTCCCCTTTCAAGACACGGGCCGGCACCACGCCGATAGCGCCCCTGACCGGCAGGATCGCCGCGATCAGGGCGGCCGCCAGTGAAACGATGAGCGTAAGCGGCACCACCGCCGGCCGGAAGGTGACCCAAGCGTTGAAGACCGCCTGGCCCAGCACCTGGGCCAGCCCGAAGCCCAAAATCAGCCCGACCGCCACGGCGGCCACGCAGATCAGCGCGGTCTCGGCCAGGAATTGGGACACGATGGCCCGATTTTCGGCGCCCAGGGCCTTTTGCAGGCCGATCTCGGGCGTCCGCTCGGCGACCATGGCACTCAGCGTCGCGTTGACGCAGAGCGTGGTGATGATCAGGATGGTCAAGGCGACCAGCGCCATCAACCCCTCGATCTTGTCGAGGATCTGGCCGTCGGACTGCGAGATCTTGCGGATCGGCTTGGCCTCGACGCCAGGAACGCCGGCGTTGACGCGGGTCGCCATGGCGTCGGCTTCCGGCCCCTGGGCGATCAGGCTCAGCATGGCGAAATCGACCCGGCCCGGCAGATTCAGAAGCTTCTGGGCCAGTGACAGGTTGACGAACATCTGCTCGTCCTCGGCGGCGCCGGTATCGACGATCCCCTTGACGATGAGGCGCGTGTTCTGGGTGCGCTCGCGGTTGATCACGGTGACCGTGTCGCCGACCTTGAGTTCCATGCTCTCGGCCAGACGGCGGCCGATCATGGCGTTGCGCTCGTCGAAGGCGACGCCGACCCAGCTTCCCTCGACCTGCCAGTAGGGCGAGATCTGGCGCAGGCCGCGAAAATCGACGCCGGCCATCACCGCCGGGCCGAGGTCGAGGCGCACGATGCCATAGAGCAGCGGGCTGGCGCCGACCATCCGGTCGTTGGGGATTTCGCGCAAAACAGCGGCGTAGGTGTCCTCGGCAATGCCGCGCTCGCCCCCGGCAACGGCCGGGCCGACGTAGAAGTTGGCGCCGAAGGCACGAAGCTCCTCGCTCATCTTGATCGAGATGTCGAGGTAGAGGCTCATCAGGGCCGCGACCACGGCGGCGCCCACCACGATGGAGGCGGCGGCCACCCCGGCGCGGCCGCCGCGCCGAAGCAGCGCCTTGAACAGCAGGGTCGCGAACATCGAGCCGCGCCGCCCCCTGCGGGCAGGTTTCTCAGCGACGGCCATAGAGCACCTCCACCGGCAGCAGCCGGGCAATCGCTCTGGACGGAATGATGGAGCCGGCCAAGGCGGTGGCCGCCGACAGGAAGACCACCACCGGCACCCCGATCCACGGGATGGAAACGGTGGACCCGAAGACCATCAGGCCGACCGCCTGGGACAACCCGGTGCCCGCCACACAGCCGATCAGCCCGCCGATGACGCCGACGATCACCGCCTCGCCCAGGAACACCATGTGGATTTCCCAGGTGGCGGCGCCCAGCGCCTTCATCAGGCCGATCTCGCGGGCCCGCTCCATGATCGTCGCGTTCATCAGCGAGGAAACCCCCATGGCCGCCGACACGAAGGCGGCCAGGGTGACCACCAGCATCAGAAGCTGGATCTTGCCGATGATGGCGCCCTCGCCGGCCGCCACCTGCCAGATGGGCCGGGCCGAGGCGTTGACGACAGCCTCCTCGATCTGATGGGCGATGGCGCTGACGTAGGCGGTGCAGTACCAGACGTCGTATTCGGCCGTCGAAAGGGCTTCGGTGTCGCGCCGGGCCCGGTTGGAAAGGTCGTTTTCGGGTACCGTGAGCGCGCTCACCTCGACCGCCTGCACGCGGCCCGAGAGTCCGGTCAGCCGCTGGGCGAGGGCGAGCGGCGCGACGATGGCGTCGTCCTCGGCGCCTCCGGTCGTCAGCAGGCCGGTGACGCGAAGCGGGGTCGGACCGCCCTCTGTGCCCTGCACCCTCAGGGTGGCGCCGGGCGCCAGGTTGAGCGCGCGGGCCAGCGAGCGGCCGAGGAGCACCTCCTCGGGCTTCTCGTCATCGGGCCAGGCGCCTTCGATCGCCCAGAAGGCGTTGGTGGCGGTCACCCCGGTGCGGTAAGTGTCGTCGTCGGGCAAAGGCAGGCTCTTGTCGAAGTAGGTGCCGATCAGGGGGACGGCTTGCCCCGCCCTGCCCTCGGCTTCCACCGACGTCCTCAGGAAGGGTGCGAGGCCGACGATGTTGTTGCGCCAGAAGATGTCCTTGATCAGCGGCAGGTCGCGCTCGTCCAGATAGTCGCGGCCCTTCAGCGGATTGTAATCGATGCCGCCGACCTCGAGCGCCACCGTCTCGCTTTTCGGCACCACCCGGATATTGGCGCCGTAGGACTTCATCTCGCGGGCCATCTTGTCGCCGACGTCGACCGAAAGGTCGAGCAGCGCGGTAATCAGCGTCGCCGCCAGGGCGACCGTGGTGGCCGCCAGGATCTTGCGCTTGCGCCCCTCGAAGAAGGACTGTCTCAGAATGCGAAAGAACATCGCTCCGCCCTCTTCCTAGCTGTCCCGGTGGCCCTGGACGCGGAAATAGCGCCCCTCGACATTGCCCGCGAACTCCTCGGGCGCTTTCTTGAAGCGGTCATACGATTCGCGGCCCTCGAAGTAGAACATCCTGCCCTTGAACTCGTACTGGAACGGCGCCTTGAGGTTGATCAGGCGCTTGCCGGTCACCGGATCGGTGACCTCGATCTCGACCACCTCGGAGAAGTACTTGGCGCCCTTGTCGAGGTCGGCGGCGGCAATAGTGATGACGCCACCCTCCACGGTGTGGTCGAGGGGGATGGGGTTGCACCCCCCCGGCTTGCCGATGGAGGGCACGAAGATGCGCACGTTGCAGGCGATGCAGATGATCTCGTTGCCGACCTGGATGTAGCCGTCGTCGCCGCAGATCATGCAGGCGTCATAGACGACGCCGATCTTGGCGTGGGCGACGTCGTAGCGGTTGATCAGGAAGAAGCGCACCCGATGGCCGTCCGAAGTGATGTAGGCATAGCGGTAGAGCTTGCCGTCCTTCACCGCGTTGACGTCGATACGCACGAGCCCCTGGGCATCCGGCTGCACCGGCTGGGCCGGCGACAGGCTGGGCGGCAGCGAGGCGTAGAGGTCGTGATAAAGCAGCGCGACGATCAGGAAACTGGCCGTCGCCATGGCGCCGGTCAGCCAGCGCCGCCGGCTGAGCATCCGGGCGCGGACCTGGCGACGCTCCACCGCGCGGGGCGGCGGAACAGCCGAACGCCCGCCCCCAGCGAAGGCCGCGACCGCCAGCAGGCCGACGAGGATAAGCTCGCCATATATCGCCCACGGCGCCGCCTCGCCCGCCCGGGCGACGAAGGAAACGCGGGCGGCGGTCACCTCGATGGCCTGGAGTTGGAGCAGGCCCAGGAGCGCGGTAGCCGTCGACACCCCGGACTCGGCCACCAACAGGGCGGCCAGCACCCAAGCTCCCACCCGCTGGGCGTGGCGCCCCGCTTGCAAGACCAAGACGGTGAGTCCGGCAACGGCCAGCGTGCCGGTAAACAGGGCTGTCAGGTTGAGGATCAGTTCGGTGTTGAGCACCGAGGCCGCCGACAGGCTGCGATCCGCGATGTCGCGGGCGAACACGAAGGCCGAGCGCGCCGCCATCACGAAAACCAACAGTGGTCCGACAAGAGTGAAGGCGAGACCGCTGCGTAAGGAGCGCGCCGCGAGAGCGATCAGGGCTAGCGCCATGACCGTCATGCCCGCCAGATGCATCCCGGTGCGAGTGGCCGAGGCGAAGCCCTGGGCGTGGGCGATCTGGTAGGCCCCGGCGCCCAGGACCAGGCCCGCGATCAACAGGCCGATGGCGGCACGGGCAAACGCCCGGGACGGCGTTTGCGGCCGCAGGGCCAGGACCAGCCCGCAGACGACGGCGATGGGCCCGAACGCATGGATCATGTCCACCAGATACGCGATCATCGGCCTTCCCGTTTCTCCTTGGCGCCCCCCCTTTAAAAGAGGGGGTCGGTCCCCGGGGTTCACCCCCGGAGACCGACTGAAACAACCTGAAACCGTCCGCCTACTTCAGCGGCACGTACTTGAAGTCGTAGTCGACATCGAAGGCCTGGAACCACTGGCCGACGCCGCTGGCCTTGTCGGTGTGGCGCCCGAACCCTTGGCGCGACGGCGCATCGATGTGGTAGGTCAGCTTGTAGTTGCCCGCCCCCGGCATCTTGATGTTGGAGCCGTAATGCGGCCCATCGACCGCCACCATCGGCATCAGGTTGCCGGTCAGCACCTTGCCGGTGTCCAGGTTCTCCAGGCGGTAGGAAACCGTCAGGTACGGCACCCATTCACCGGCTCCGAAGCCGTTGGGGTTGCCCTCCAGGGCGTGGATGTCGGCTTCGAGATGGATGTCGGCCTGCGAGGCCGGCAGGTCGATGCCGCGCGGCTCCATGTCGATCGGCGTCAGGTAGACCGCCGCCACTTCCAGCGTGTTCAGCGTCTTGGCCTCGCCAATCGGGTATTCCTTGAATTCGTCGTCCGCCGCCATGGCGCTGAACGACATCACCCCCGCCAGCAGCGCCGCCGCCGCGGCAATGGAAACCTTGTTCATGCTTTTCTCTCCTCGTCGTTTGGTGTGAACATCGAAAGTCATTTCCCCCGGGTGATGGCGATGGAATTGCGCTGCTTCATCAGCACGGCGAGCGCCACCAGCGCCGCCAGCACGAGCGCGATCTGCGGAATCAGGGTCTGCCAGTAAGGGAACACGCCCAGGAACTGGATCTCGGGCGCCCAGGCGATGAGCGTGGGCTCGATCACGTTGCCCTCGACCAATTCCATCACACCCTTGCCGGCAAAGACGAAGGCCATGGCGTAGAGCAGCAGGCCAGTAACCATGAAGAAGGGCCGGATCGGCAGCCGCATGGCGCCCAGGCGCATCAGCAGGTAGATCACCGCCAGCCCTACGCACCCCACCACGAAGCCGCCGACGATGGCGGCCAGGCCCGGCGCATCGGCGCCGATGGTGAGGGCCTGATAGAACAGCACGGTTTCCGCCCCCTCGCGGAAGACCGCCAGGAAGCTGGCGAACCACAGAGCCTTGAGCGAGCCCGAGGAAAGCGAGCGGCCAACCGTTTCCTTGAGGTAAGCGACCCACTTCTCGGCCTCGGCCTTCGAGATCACCCAGTAGCTCATCGAGAAAAGCACGACGGCGGCAACCAGCATGGTCGCCCCTTCCAGTACTTCCTGGCTGGCCGCCGAAACCTGGAACACCCACTTCACCAGCACCGCCGTCACCACGCTGGCCAGAAGGGCCACGATGACGCTGTTGTAGATGACGCCCAACTTGTCGCGGTTGCCGGTCTTGACGAGATAGGCGATCAGCGCGGTGACGATGAGGATCGCCTCGAACCCCTCGCGCAGGATGATCAGCAGGGCATAGAGGAACAGCGCCACCGGCGAATCCGAGCCGGTACCCAGGGTATCGACCGCGGTATCGAAGTCGGCCGTCATCGCCGCCAGGTCGGCCTTGAGATCGGCCTCCTCGGCGCCACCCTGCATGCGCCCCATGACGCGGTTGAAATGGCCTTCCAGGCGGGTCTTAAAGGCAGCGTCGCGAGCACCGATCTGGGCCTCCATGCCGGAGGCCTCGAAGACATCGAAATAGGTGTCCTGGATGCGGCCGACGGCGCGCCCGGTGTCACCGCCCTTATAGAGAGCAACGGCCTCGTTCATGGCGGCCATCACGCCGTCGGCGACCTGGCGCCAGTCGGCGGTCGGCAGGTCCGCCTTGGCGGCAGCCTGCTCGGCCAGTGCGCCGACCAGTGGCAGTCCCGGCAGGTTGCCTCTCATGTCGGCAACCAGTACCTCGCCCGACGCCCGCACCATGCGAGCCGGACGACCGGACTTGACGAGCTCGGCGATGCGCTGGAACTCGGCGTTGTATTCGATGTCCTGGCGTTGCGAGACGTGGCGGCGTACCGCCGTCTCCAGCAGCGAATTCTTGTAGCCGTCGAACTGGGCCCGCGTGATCATCTCGCGGGCCTTGTCGGTTTCGCCCGCCTCATAGACGGCGGCGGCCTCGGCGATAGTCTTGCCGATGCCGTCGACCACCTTGACCCAGTGGGGTTCGATCGTGCTCGACTTGGCCTCCGGGACTGGCGCCGCGTTCGGGGCGTCCGCCGACGGCTCGGCCGTCAAGCGATGGCCGGAGGAAATAACCGGCACCACGGCGTGGATCGCGGCAATCTGGGCCTTGATGCGGGCGGTCACCTCGTCGACCGGCGCTCCCGCCATGATCCGCTTGCGGACGTCGCCGAACTCGGCCTCCAACTCGTAACTCTTCTTGGCCGAGATGTTGATGCGGATCGGCCCTTCCATGTTCTCGAAGACCTCGAAGTAGGCCTTCTGGACGTTCGTCTTGGCCGTCTCGGCGTCGCCGGCGGCATAGCGCCCGGCGGCCTCGCTCAGAAGGGTCTCGATGCGGGCGGCCATGTCCTGAAAGTCGCGCGCGGCCATCGCCATCGGCGGCCAAACCCAGGTCAGGGCCAGAACCAACAGGGCCGCCGCGCGTGCAGCGAAAGTCCGGCTGATCATGGGTGGCAGTCCCTTTCTGCTCCTGTTCCCCCATCGGTCGGGGACGGTCACATTTCACGGCGGGAGGAGCCAAGCGTGGGGCAAAGAAGTTCCCTGACGGAAGTCGGTCGTACCCCGCCTGTCCGTCGCTGACACCCGCGACGCCATCCCTATCTCGCAAACAATACGGAGCATCGGTCGATACCCCGCGGTGGCTCACTTACCGGGAGCCAAACCAATGGCGCGAATGGTAATGCGAATCATTTTCGAGTCAAGCGAAAACCATAAGTTTTATATGGCAATTAAATCCGATGACGCCGGACTATAAACCTATATCTTATTGCATGCGGGATCGATGGCCTTCATGCAAAAAAATCATTGTTTTTTAATACTTTAGAATGAAAATTCCGAAGAATAGTGGATCTGATCACCTTTCGGTCGGAGGCACTTCCGGTCATTTTTCCCTGCAACCTTGCCGATGGCGTGGCAATTTCTTCCCCAACTTTAGATTTAGAATAATTCAAGTGTACGCCCCGCCAGCCGCCCTCAACGCGACGTTGGCGTTTCCTTGACATCTGCCACGTCCGGCCGATTGGCTATGGGCGCGGCACCTTGGCTTTACGGAGCGGGACGCGGGTGCGGGAAGTTTTCCACAAGAAACCTTCTTCGTATTGGCTGTTCATTAGGCATAGACATTTTTAAATGCCCATTCGTCGTGCAGAATACGCCCTCGATTTAGGCTGATCGTGAGAACTGCGGATCTACGATAGAATAATAATAGAGTACAATGGATGGTTACATGAGCGTTTCCGTGGCTTAAGCCCTGGAAGGCCCCTCTTGCGGGGTCCTGGCACAGAAGTTGCGATCCTGGGCGTCGGCCAGAATCCCTATCACACCTGCATTTGCCGCCTGGCAGGGAGCCCGAAAAGGGGGCGGTAAAAAAAGAGGAGTTCCGGATGCGTGAATTTTCCGTGCAAAAAGTAGTGTTGGCACTCGGCGTGGCATGCGGCGTTTCCCTGGTTGCCGGAACGACACTCGCGGCCGAAAAGATCAAGTTCACCCTCGACTGGAAGTATGAGGGTCCGGCCGGCCCGTTCTTGCTGGCCCAAGACAGGGGTTACTTCGCCGCCGAGGGCATTGACGTCACGATCGACACCGGCAACGGGTCGGCCGGCGCAGTAACCCGCGTTGCCAGCGGCGCCTATGACATCGCCATGGCCGACCTGAACTCGCTGGTCGAGTTCAATGTTCAGAACCCGGGCCGGACGCTGAAGTCGTTCTTCGTCATCTACAACGAGCCGCCGTTCTCGCTGTTCACGATGAAGAAGTCCGGCATCAAGACGCCGAAGGACCTGGAAGGGAAGACCCTCGGCGCGCCGGTGTTCGATTCGCCGCGCAAGCTGTTCCCGGCCTTCGCCCAGGCGACCGGCATCGACGCCTCCAAGATCAAATGGGAATCGATGGACCCGCCGCTCCGCGAACCGATGCTGATGCGCGGCCAGGTCGACGCCATCTCGGGCTTCTATTTCACCAGTCTGCTCAACCTGAAGAGCCAAGGCGTCAAGCTCGAGGATCTGACGGTTTTCCAGTACGTCGATTTCGGCATGGCCTTCTATGGCAATGGCCTGATCGCCTCGCCGGCCCTGACGGCCGAGAAGCCAGCCCTGCTCAAGGGCTTTGCCAAGGCCGTCATCAAGGGTTTCCGCGACTCGATCAAGGACCCAAAGGCTGCCATCGACGCCCTGAAGAAGCGTGACCCGCTGATCAACGTCGACATCGAACTGGAACGGCTGGATCTGGCGATGAAGGCCAGCGTGGTGACGGCCGAGGTCAAGGAAAACGGCATGGGCCCGATCAAGAAGGACCGCATGGCGAAGGCTATCGACCAGTTGGTCGTCGCCTTCAAGCTTGCCTCGGTTCCCACTGTCGATGACATCTTCACGGATGTCGCGATGCCCGACAAGGCCGACCGGATGCTGCAGTAGGCGAAGGCTAAAGAGCTCCGGAAACCAATTTGATGACAAGGGCCGAATAGTGACTCATGCTTTCGTCGAACTCGACCGGGTAAAGCTGCGGTATCAGGAAGGCGAAGGCCTTGCACTCGAACAGACCGACATGAAGATCGCGAATGGCGAGTTCATCGCCGTTGTCGGTCCGTCGGGGTGCGGAAAGTCGTCCCTGCTCAAGTTGGTTTCCGGGCTCCTGCCCGCCACCGAAGGTACCGTCATCGTCGACGGCCGCGAGGTTTCGGGCCCGTTGAAGATCTGCGGTATGGCCTTTCAGAACCCCACCTTGCTGCCATGGCGCTCGACCCTGGCCAACGTGCTGCTGCCATTGGAGATCGTCCAGCCTCACCGATCGCGGATGCGCACCCAGCGCAAAACGTTCGAGGAGATGGCGACACGCATGCTCACCGGCGTCGGGTTGGGCGGTTACGAGAAGAAATTTCCGTGGGAGCTTTCCGGTGGCATGCAGCAGCGGGCCAGTCTTTGCCGGGCGTTGATTCACGAGCCGGACCTCCTGCTGTTGGATGAGCCCTTCGGCGCGCTTGACGCCTTCACCCGCGAAGAGTTGTGGGACACTCTCCAAAAACTGTGGATGGAGCGGCCCTTTACCGTCATCCTGGTCACGCATGACCTGCGCGAAGCGGTATATCTGGCCGATACGATCTATGTGATGAGCACCCGGCCGGGGCGCATTCTCGTGCGCTACGAAAATCCGCTGCCGCGCCCACGCACTCAAGAAATGACGTTTCGCGAAGATTTCGGGGACATGGTCCACGGACTGAAAAGCCACATCCGCACCGTCCGCGCCGCGTAAGCAAGAAAGACCAAGAATGAACGGCAAGTCCAAGCTTTATACCGTCTATTCGCCGTGGATCGCTTCCATCGGGTTATTCGTGGTCTGGGAACTGTCGGTCAGGCTGTTCGATATACCTGAATACGTGCTGCCGACGCCGTCGGCGAGTTTCGCCGCGATCTGGCAGTTCCGCGACGCGATCTGGATGCATGCGGTGCAGACCATGCTGACGACTCTGGGGGGATTCGCCATCGCCGTCGTGTTCGGCGTCGTCATGGGCGCCGCCGTCGGCTCGTCGCAAATCGTCTATTCGGCCGCCAATCCGATTCTGATCGGCTTCAACAGTGTGCCGAAAATCGCGGTCGTGCCTGTGTTGGTCATGTGGTTCGGCATCGGAACCGTTCCGGCCGTCCTGACCGCCTTTCTGATTTCGTTTTTTCCGATCGTCGCCAATGTGGCGACCGGCCTTGCCACCCTGGAACCGGAATTGCGGGACGTACTCCGTTCCCTGGGAGCCTCGCGGATGGATGTCCTTGTCAAGGTCGGATTCCCGCGCTCTCTTCCCTACTTCTTCACCTCGCTCAAGGTCGCCGTAACGCTGGCCTTCGTCGGCTCGGTGATGAGCGAGACGGTGGCCTCGAACGTCGGCATGGGCTATCTGATGATGTCCGCCAGCTCGAAATTCAACATTCCGCTGGTATTCGCCGGACTGCTGGTGATCGCCGCGATGGGCATTGCCATGTACGGGATTTTCTCTGTCGTCGAACAGCGCTCCACGCGGTGGGCCGTTCGCGGGGCGCGATCCGCCTGATAGGGGTTGCCGGCTCGCCGAAAAGTCGGCACACATATCCCTAGAGTCAGGCCATGGTTGAATTGATCCCCATTCCCCTTCCCGTTCTCGTCGCCCGGCTGTTCCACGAGCTGGAAAGGAAGAAAGCCGTCTACGACCTGCCGCGCTGGCAGTTCTTCAAGGCTGACCCCGCCTTCGATCTGGGAATCTCGATCCACGGCCACCGCGCGGCGACCCCGTTCGGCCCGGCGGCCGGCCCGCACACCCAGATGGCCCAGAACATCCTTCTGTCATGGCTTGCCGGCGGCCGGGTGATCGAACTGAAGACGGTACAGATCCTCGACGATCTGACCATCGCGCGGCCCTGCATCGACATGGAGACGGTCGGCTACAACATCGAATGGTCGCAGGAGCTTCGCCTCGAACAGTCCCTCGAAGAGTACGCCAAGGCCGCGATGCTGATCGAGATGGCCAAGGCGGCGGGCCTCGCCCCGGGTTTCCCGGAAACTGTTCTCGACATGAGCGTCGGCTACGATCTGGCCGGTATCCGCTCGCCCAAGGTGCGGGCGTTCATGGACGGCATGCTGGATGCTCAGGCGACCATCGAGCGCCTGCGCGGGCAAATCCCCGCCCCCTACGCCCATCTCCGCGACCTGCCGTACCCGACGCGCCTGTCGGACACCGTGACCCTTTCCACCTTTCACGGCTGCCCGCCCCAGGAAATCGAGGGCATCGCCGAATTCCTGCTGCGCGACTTCGGACTGAACGTCGTCGTCAAGCTCAATCCGACCTTGCTGGGTCGCACGGACCTCAACTCCATCCTTCACGATAGGCTCGGCTACACCGACATCAAGGTCCCCGACCAAGCCTTCGCCAAGGACGCCAACTGGGACCAGGTTCAGGGGTTCGTCAACCGGCTGGGCAAACTGGCCGACAGCCTCGGGCGCGGTTTTGGTGTCAAGTTCACCAACACGCTCTTGGTGCGCAACCACAAGCGCTTCTTCCCGGCGGACGCCAAGGAAATGTATTTGTCCGGGGCGCCGCTGCACGTCCTGGCGATGACGCTGATCGGGCGCTTCCGCGAGGCGTTCGGCGACCGCTTCCCGATCTCGTTCTCGGCCGGGATCGATGCGGCCAACTTCGCCGACGCCGTGGCGCTTGGCCTGAAGCCGGTGACGGTATGCAGCGATCTTCTGAAAAACGGCGGATACGGCCGCGGATCGGCCTATCTCAAGAACCTCGTCAAGCGCATGGCGGCACTGGGTGCCCGCGACATCGATACATTCGTCATCAAGGCGTTCGGGCAGGGCGAGGCCGCCTTGTCGGGACTGGCCCTGCCGGCCGAACGCGAGGCCGCCTGCCGCGCTTCCCTGTTGGAAGGTGGCGACTCCCGCGCCGCGGCCGGACTGGCGTTCGACGCCTGGGTCTCGGCGGCCCTTCTCTTGAATACGCGGGTCTACGCCGAGCGCGTGCTGACCGACCCACGCTATGGAGCGGACCAGACAGACACGCCGCCGAAGAAAACCGGCGTTGCCCTGGGCCTGTTCGATTGCCAGACCTGCGACCGCTGCGTCTCCGTCTGTCCCAATGACGCCATCTTCCGCTTCGCCCTGCCCCGGGAACCCATTCCCCTAGCCCGCCTGATTCCCGGGGATGGCGGCTGGAAGACCGAAACGACCGGCAATCTGCCCATCACCCGGCCGCACCAGATTGGCATCTTCGCGGACGCCTGCAACGAATGCGGCAACTGCGACGTCATCTGCCCCGAAGAGGGCGCTCCCTACGCCCTCAAGCCGCTGTTTTTCGGCAGCCTGGCGGCGTGGTCGGCGGCCCCGGCGCGGGACGGCTTCTTTGTCGAGGCCACGGACGATGGAATCCGCATCCATGGCCGGCTGGCCGGCGCCGTCGTGACATTGGACAGCCTCGACGACGGCACGCTACGCTACCGTGACGCCGACACCGACCTGGCTCTCGATCCCGCCGACCCGGAAGGCAGCGCGAAGGGACGCGCCGGTGGCCCGGTCGATCTGGCCCGGATACGAATCATGGCGGGCCTTGGCAGGGCGGTGACCGAGGAAACCGCCGTGAACTACATCAGCGCGGCCCTGCCCTGACGAACCGGGCCGCCAACGGCGGCCACGCATTCAAACCTCGATACGATGGACGGCATGGAAACGATCACCCTTCTTCTCAACGGCAAAGACCGCCAGGTCGATGTCGGCCCCCGCCAGTCCCTGCTCGAGGTGCTGCGCGAAACCTGCAAGATCAAGTCGCTGAAAGACGCCTGTGCGCCGCAGGGCCAATGCGGCTGCTGCCTGGCGCTGATCGACGGCAAGCCCCGCAAGACCTGCACGATCCCGGCGAGGGCGGCCAAGGGCAAGTCGGTTATCACCCTGGAAGGGGTTTCCGAGGCCGAACGCAAGCTCTACGCCGACGCCTTCCAGGCCGCCGCCGGCCTTCAATGCGGGTTCTGCACGCCCGGTCTGGTGCTGCGCATCAAGCACCTGACCGACCAGGACACCAAGATGTCCCGCGACGAGATCGCCCAAGTCCTCGACGGCCACCTGTGCCGGTGCACGGGCTATGTGAAGATCATCGACGCGGTGGAGATGATCCACGACGCCAAGCATGGCGGCGCATTGCCGAAGCCGATCGACGACGGTGGCGTGGGGGCGCGCGTCAAGCGCTACCAGGGCGCCGAGTTGACCCTGGGCACCCGGCCCTTCGTCGCCGACATCGACGTCCCCGGCCTGCTTTACGCGTGCGTCGTGCTGTCGCCCCACGCCCGTGCCCGCGTCAGGCGCATCGACACCTCGAAGGCCAAGGCTTTGCCGGGTGTCGCCACGATAGCCACCGCCAAGGACGTGCCGGGCGATCGCTGGGTGGGCCTGATCTTCCGCGACTGGCCGGTCTTCGTCGCCGAGGGCGAGGAAGCGCGCTGCGTCGGCGACGTCGTCGCCGCCATCGCCGCCGAAACCCCTGCCATCGCCCGCCAGGCGGCGGCTTTGGTCGAAGTCGACTACGAGCCACTGACCCCTGTCCTCGATCCCGTCGATGCGCTCAGGTCCGGCGCACCGCAGGTCAATCCCAGGCACGTCAACCAGCTTTCGGACACGCATATCGACCGCGGCGACGTCGACGCCGCCCTGGCGGCCTCCGCCCACATCGTTTCAGGCACTTGGCAGACCCAGCGCATCGAGCACCTGTTCCTGGAAACCGAAACGGCGCTGGCGGTGCCGCTGCCCGACGGCCGGCTGCATCTCTACAGCCAGGGCCAAGGCATTTTCGACGACCGCCAGCAGGTGGCCTCGGTCCTGGGCGAGCCGGAAGAGAAGCTGTTCGTCGAACTGGTTCCCAACGGCGGCGCCTTCGGCGGCAAGGAGGACATGAGCATCCAGGCCCAGACGGCCCTGCTCGCCCGCATGACCGGGCGCCCGGTGCGGCTCTCGCTCAACCGCGAGGAATCCATTCGCATGCATCCCAAGCGCCATCCCATCACCATGCGCTACACGGTAGGATGCGACACCGAGGGCCGGCTGACCGCCGCCAAGATCGACCTGCTCGGCGATTCCGGCGCCTATGCCTCGGTCGGCGACAAGGTCCTGGAACGGGCCGCCGGGCACGCCTGCGGTCCCTACCGGATTCCGGCCATCCAGATTCACTCCGTGGCGACCTACACCAACAATCCGCCGTGCGGGGCCATGCGCGGCTTCGGCGTCAACCAGACCAATTTCGCCATCGAGGGATGCCTGGACGGGCTGGCCGCCAAGGTCGGCCTCGACGGCTGGGAGATGCGCTGGCGCAACATCGTGCACATCGGCGACGTGTTCAGTTCCGGCCAGATCCTGGAAAAGTCGGTCGGCATCGGCAAGACGCTCGAGGCCGTCAAGGACGCCTATTACGCGGCGCGCGCCGAAGGCCAGGCCGTCGGCATCGCCTGCGCGGTGAAGAATTCCGGCATCGGCAACGGCGCGCTGGAAACCGGCAAGTGCCGGCTGGAGGTCGAGGCGGACGGTACGGTGTCCCTCTTCATCGGCTTCACCGAGATGGGCCAGGGCCTGCTCACCATCATGACCCAGTGCGCGGCCGAGGTGACCGGCCTGCCGTCTTCCTGCTTCCGCCCCAAGGTCAACAGCCGCTTCGAGGTCGGCGTCGGCCAGACCACTGGCTCGCGCGCCACCCTGTTGGCCGGCCGCGCCACCGCCGAAGCGGCCAAGAAACTTCGCGCCGACCTGGACAAAGGCCTGACCCTCGATAAGCTGGTCGGCACCGTCTACGCCGGCGACATCCTGATCGACGACACCACCGCCCCCGGCCAGATGAAGAACGGCAAGATCAAGACCCACACCGCCTTCGGCTGGGCCACCCACGTCGCCATCCTGGACGCCGCCGGAAGGGTGGATCGCATCGTCGCCGCCCACGACGTCGGTCGCGCCATCAACCCGCAGCAGTGCGAAGCCCAGATCGAGGGCGCGGTGCACATGGGCCTCGGCTACGCGCTGACCGAGGAACTGCCCTGCAAGGACGGCATGCCCGTCACCTTCAATCTGCGCGAGATCGGCGTCCTCCGGGCCAGCGACATGCCGAAGGTCGACGTCATCCTGGTCGAGGACCCGGAACCTGAGGGCCCGTTCGGCGCCAAGGGCGTCGGCGAGATCGGCCTGGTGCCGACCGCGGGCGCGGTGGCCGGCGCGCTCGAAGCTTTCGACGGCATCCGCCGCACCCGCCTGCCGATGAAGGATTCGCCGGCCGCCAAGGCTCTCAACGTCGGGCGCATTCCCGACGATGACCGGGACCAGTGGCATTGAGCGGCTCGCTCACCATCGGCCCCGACCGCCACGGACGGACCGTCGCCATTACCGGCGGGCGGATCACCGATCATCCCGCACCCGACGCACCGGTGTTGTCCTGCTCTACGGGCGAAATCGCGGCGGGCGCAGTTTGCGCCCATACGCATCTCTACAGCGGCTTGGCACCCTATGGCATGCCACCTGCCGATCCTGCGCCCATGGGGTTTCTGGAGATCCTGGAGCGCGTATGGTGGCGCCTCGACCGCGCGCTCGACGCCGAGGCCCTGCGTGCCGCCGCCCGCGACTATGTGGCGCATGCCTTGCTGGCCGGAACGACTGCCCTGGTCGATCACCACGAATCGCCGACCTTCATCGAAGGCTCGATGGCCATCCTGGCCGAGGTTTGCGAGGACCTGGGCATGCGGGCGTTGCTCTGCTACGGCGCGACGGAGCGCAATGGCGGGCCCGAGGAAGCCCGTCGGGGACTGGCCGAATGCGGGCGGATCGTTTCGACGCCGCTGATCCGCGGGCTGGTCGGCCTGCACGCCAGTTTCACCGTTTCGGATGGGACCATCCGCGAGGCCGGCAACCTGGCGCGCGAGTTGGGAACGGCGTTGCACATCCACGTCGCCGAGGCCCGATCCGATGTCGAGGATGCCCGCACGCGGGGTTTCGATGGTCCCCTGGAGCGCCTGATCGCGCTGGATGCCCTGGTTCCGGGCTCGATCCTGGCGCATGGGGTGCATCTGAGCGCCGGGCAGGTGAAGGTGGCCGAGGCGGCCGGCTGCTGGCTGGCGCAGAACCCCCGCTCGAACGAAGGCAACGGCGTCGGCTACGCCTTGTCCCTTGCCTCCAGTAGCCATGTCGCCCTGGGTACCGATGGCTGGAACGCCGACATGGCGGAAGAGGAGCGCGCCCTTTTCCGGCTGGCCGAACGCCACGGCGATACCGGCGCCACGGGGCGCTTGGCGGCGGGGCAAACCCTGATCGCCAAGCGGTTTGGTTTCACCGCTTCTGGACTGCAACCGGGCGCACCCGGCGATGTGGTCGTCCGTGAAAATGGGCGGGTAACCCATGTCGTGATCGGCGGCCGCATGGTCGTCCGCGCCGGCAGGCTGGCCCAGGGCGATATCGGCACCATCGAGGCCCAAGCCCGCGAGCAGGCCGGGCGCCTGTGGCAGCGAATGGCCGATCTTTGAACGGGGACGGGCGGATGGACGACGACGCCGTATTGGACACCGCCCAGGCTTGGCTGAAGGAAGGCCGGGCGGTGGCGTTGGCCACCGTGATCGAGACCTGGGGCTCGGCCCCTCGCCCGATCGGCAGTCATTTGGCGGTCGCCGACGATGGGACGTTCGCGGGGTCGGTGTCGGGTGGTTGCGTCGAGGCGGCCGTCGTCACCGAAGCCCTGGACGTTCTTGCCAAGAAGCAGCCCCGGACCCTGGAATTCGGCGTCAGCGACCAGAAGGCGTGGGACGTCGGCCTGCCCTGCGGCGGAACCATCCGCGTCCATGTCGAAGCCACTGAGATGAAACGGCATCATTTCGACGCCCTGCAAGACTATCGCCGGCGGCAATACCCGGTGGCGGTGGTCAGCGATCTGGAGAACGGCCTTCAGGCTTTGGTCACGGCCGAGGAAATCGGCGGTGACCTGCGGCTATCCCCGGAAACGGCAGCGACGGTTCGCCGCATGCTGGCGGACGACCACAGCGGCCTTGTGGAAGGTCTTTTCGTCCGATCCTACGGCCCGCCGTGGTCGCTTTATGTCGTCGGCGCCGTACACATCGCGCAAGCCCTGGTGCCGATGGCCGAATTGGCGGGCTTTTCGGTCACCGTCATCGATCCCCGCAGCGCGTTTGCCTCCGAAGTCCGTTTCCCGCACACGCGGATCGTCCCGGCGTGGCCTCACGAGGCTCTGGCCGGCATGTCGCCCGGCCCGCATACGGCCGTGGTCGCGCTGACCCACGATCCCAAGATCGACGATCCCGCCCTGGCCGCCGCCTTGCGCTCCCCGGCGTTCTACATCGGCGCGCTGGGCAGCCGCCGCAACCACGAACGGCGCCTGGCCCGCCTGTCGGAAGCGGGCTTTTCCACCGAGCACCTAGCCCGCATCGCCGGACCCGTGGGATTGGATCTGGGCGGCCGGTCGGCGGGCGAGATCGCGGTTTCCATCGTCGCCGAAATCGTCGCCGCCCGTCATGGCCGCAGGCGCAATCGGCCATGATCGCGGCGATCATCCTGGCGGCCGGCATGGCCACGCGCATGGGCGAGAACAAGCTGTTGGTCGAGATCGACGACCGTCCGCTTGTCGCCCGGGTGGTGGATGCGGCGCTGGGAGCCGAGCTTACATCCGTCGTCGTCGTGACCGGGCATGAAGCCGATCGGGTGCGGGCAGCCCTCGAAGGAAGGCCGGTGAGCTATGCCCACAACCCGGATTTCGCGGCGGGCATGGCGGGCTCCCTGAAGGCCGGGCTGGCCGTCCTGCCGGCCGAAACAATGGGTGCGCTGGTCTGCCTTGGCGACATGCCGGACGTTTCTTCCGCCCACATATCGCGTATCGTCGCCGCCTTCCCCCCCGACGGCCGGGCGATCTGCGTGCCGACCCGCCAAGGCCGGCGCGGCAATCCGGTGCTGCTCGGCCGCCCATTCTTCGCCGAGATGCAGGCGCTCACGGGCGACGTCGGGGCACGCGGGCTGATCGCGAAACACCCCGACCTCGTGCGCGAGATCCCGATGGACGACGACGCGGTGCTCACCGACCTGGACACCGCCGAATCGTGGCTCGCCTATCGGAAACGCTGAGCGGAGTTATTTTCCCGTCCGCAGCCAAAGGCCCAGCAGGGCGCGTTCCTCGGGGTTCATGGCGGTAACGTTGCCCAGCGGCATGGTCCGGGTGTGAACCGCCTGCTGGCCGATCTTGTCCGCCCATTGGCGGATCTGTTCCGGCGTTTCCAGCGCCACCTCCTTCGGCGGGGCGTCGAAACCCTCGAAGGTCGGCCTGGCGGCGTGGCAGGCGACGCACCTTGCCTGGATGATCGCCTGGACGGCGGCGAAGGGAACCGCCGATGGTTCCTCCGCTTCCTCGCCGGCGTCCGGCGCCGCCATCGACGCCGAAACCGGGCCGTCATCCCGCGTGACCGTCGCCACCATCACCAGGCCGGCGAAACAGGCGCCGGCGAGCGGCAGCATCCAGGCCCGGGCGCGACCGGTATGGCGCAGCACGAACACCTGGCGCACCCCTGCCCCCAGCGCCGAGAGCGCCAGCAGCAGGACCCAGTTCCAGGGATGCCCGGTCACCAGCGCATAGTGGTTGGAGATCATCAGGAACAGGACGGGCAGCGTGAAATAGGTGTTGTGCACGCTGCGCTGCTTTCCGGCGCGGCCAAGCGCTGGGTCGGGGATTTCACCCCGCAACATCTGCGCGACGATCTTTCGCTGGTTGGGGATGATGGTGAAAAAGACGTTGGCGACCATGATGGTGCCGATCGCCGCGCCGACGTGGATGAAGGCCGCCCGGCCGGACAGCACCTGGGTGAGCCCGTAGGCCAGCAAGGTGACCAGCACCGCCACCGCGATAGCCAGAACACCGTCGCTGCGCCCCAGCGGCGAGCGGCACATCAGGTCGTAAATGACCCACGATCCGACCAGCGTGCCCACCCCGATGCCGACCGCCGTCAATGGCGACAGCGGGCTGTCGGGCGGCAGCATGTAGATGCCGGCCCCCAGGTAGTAGACGAGGATCAGCAGCGCCATCCCGGAAAGCCACGTCGAATAGGCTTCCCATTTGAACCAGTGCAGCTTTTCCGGCAGGTTCGGCGGCGCCACCTTGTACTTCCGGGCGTTATAGAAGCCGCCCCCGTGGACCATCCACACCTCGCCCTGAAGGCGCTTGCTGTCCGGGTCCTCGGGCGTCGGCTCCAGGCTGTCGTCCTGCCAGACGAAATAGAAGGAGGCGCCGATCCACGCCACGCCGACGATCAGATGAATCCAGCGCGCGGTCAGGCGCAGCCACTCGATATCGAAGCCGTCCATGAACCGTCAGCTCCCCCGGTAGGTCGAGTAGGCCCACGGCGACAGCAGCAACGGCACGTGGTAATGGGCTTCGGGGTTGGCGATGGCGAAGCGCAGGGGAATGCGATCCAGGAACGGCGGCGCGTCCGTCGCCTGACCGGCCCGCGCGAAATACACGCCCGCCTCGAAAAGCCATTCGTAGACGCCTGGCTCAAGCTCATTTCCCGCCAGGGCCGGCGCATCGAGGCGCCCGTCGGCATTGGTGACGAAATGGCCAAGTAGGCGGCGAACGCCATCGGCGTCGATCCTGAAAAGATCGATCGGCAGCCCCGCCGCCGGGCGTCCCGTGGCCGTGCACAGAACATGGGTCGTCAGCCGGCCGCTCGGCACCGGGACGATCTTGGCCAGCAACCGCATCCAGGCGATCTTCCCGACCTCCGCCAAGGCGGCGGCGATTTCCGTGGCTGGCTCGTGGCCCAACCGCCCCTCGTAGGCGGCCAGGATGCGCGCCTTGTCGGCGTGGCGGACGGCCATGATGAAGGGAAAGCCGTACCGGGTCCGATAGGCGCCGTTCAGCATCTGAAACCGCGCCATCTCCTCCGCGGTCAGGCGGTCCAGTCCCGCCGATGCCTGTTCGACCGAGGAGTCGGCCGTCAACTCCCCCGCCACGGCCGCTTTTCCGGCCAGATCCGGATGGGCCCGCAGCAAATCCAGGCGCGCGTCAACCGGTGCCTCGGCGACGACAGCCTGCATCGCCGCGTGCAGCGCGGTCACCGAGGCAAACGGCTTACGCTCGAAGGCGGCGCCGGCAACCCAGGGCGAATGCTCGTAGACGTCGCCCAGGCACGCGATGAAATCGTCCCGGTCCAGGGAATTCAGGGACTCGAGGGTCAGGCGGTCGTCATGTCGGGGCTTGTCGGGCATCGGCACTTCCTTTGGGATGGTAGCCCTTTATGGTTGCAAACGTCGTGCCACTACGACGAGCGCAGACTCAGCAATTCCGCCGCCACCGAGATGGCGATCTCGGCCGGCCGCTTGCCGCCGACCCCGGGAAGGCCGATCGGGCAGATGACGGCATCGAGATCCTCCTCCGCCACGCCCATTTTGCGCAGACGGGAACGGAAGTTCGCCCACTTGGACTTGGAACCGATCAGGCCGATCGAAGCCAGATCGTCGCGGGCCAGCAACGCATCGATGATTTCGAAGTCGCGGCTGTGGCTGTGGGTCATGACCCGCACATGCATCCCTGCCGGCAGGGTGGCCACTTCAGCGGCGGGATCGGCGACGATGCGCAACGGCGTGCGCCCCGGCAGCGGCTCGTTCAGTAATTCAGGCCGCTCGTCGATCCACAGCACGTAGGTATCCGTTCCCTCCAGCAGGCGGACCAGTGCCCGGCCGACGTGGCCGGCGCCGAACAGGGCCAACCGCAGGGTCGGCACCATCAGCGGTTCGAACAGCAGCGTCGTCGCGCCGCCGCAACACTGGTCCTGTTCGATGCCGAGAATCTGCTTTTCGAGGATGGGCTCGGCCGCGCCCTCCGCCAGCAGGCGGCGCGCCCTGTCGATGGCCTGGCGTTCCAGCGTCCCGCCGCCGATGGTGTCGGCTTGGCCGTCGGCGGTTACGACCATCTTCGTTCCCGCCGCGCGCGGGGTTGAACCCTGGGCCGTTACGATGGTCACCAGGACATGGGGAATGCCTGCTGTTTCCAGATCGATCAATGCCCGGCGCCAGTCATGCATGCTCGTTGGCCGTGTCCTTGGCTTCCGTCGCCACCCGCGCCGCCATGACGGCCCACAGGATGCGTTCCGGCGTCGCCGGGGCGTGAAGCTCGGGTACGTAGCCGACGGGCGCCAGCGAGGCGACGGCGTCGCGCAGCGCCAGCCATACCGAGATCGCCAGCATCAGCGGCGGCTCCCCCACCGCCTTCGAGCGAAAGACCGTGGGCGCCTCGTTTGGCGCGTCAGCCAGCAGGTCGACCCGGAAATCGAGCGGCAGGTCGCGGCCGGTGGGGATTTTGTAGGTCGAGGGGGCATGCGTGAGCAACCGGCCATCCTTGTCCCAGACCAGTTCCTCCAGGGTCAGCCAACCCAGCCCCTGGATGAAGCCTCCCTCAACCTGGCCGCGGTCGATGGCCGGATTCAACGAGGCCCCGACGTCGTGCAGGATGTCGGTCCTGAGCGCCTTCCACTCGCCGGTCAGGGTATCGATGGCCACTTCGGATACCGCCACGCCGAGGGCGTAATAGAAGAAGGGGTGGCCCCGCATGGTGGCGAGATCGAAATGGATCTTCGGCGTCCGGTAATAGCCGGTCGAGGAAAGGGAAATCCTGGCCGCGTAGGCCATGCGGATCAGTTCGGCGAAGGTCACGGCATGGTTCCCCGCGCGGACCATGCCATCGGCGAAGGTCACATCGTCGGCGGAGACGTCGAAATGTTCGGCGGCAAACCCGACCAGCCTTCCCTTGATGGTTTCGGCCGCGGCCATTGCCGCCATGCCGTTGAGATCGGAACCCGAGGAGGCAGCGGTGGCCGAGGTGTTCGGTACCTTGTCGGTGGTCGTGGCGGTGACCTTGATGGTGTCGAGCGGCACCGAAAAGACTTCCGCCACTACCTGCGCGACCTTGACGAACAGGCCCTGCCCCATCTCGGTGCCGCCGTGGTTCAGGCGGATCGAGCCGTCGGTATAGACATGGACCAGGGCGCCGGCCTGGTTCAACTCGACCTTGTTGAACGAAATCCCGAACTTCACCGGCGACAGCGCCAGGCCCTTGCGGATGACCGGGCTCGCTGCGTTGAAGGCGTCGACGGCCTTGCGCCTGGCGGCGTAGTCGGCGGAAGCCAGGATGCGCTCGACCATGTCCGGCAACCGGAAATGCTCGACCCGCTGGTGATAGGGGGTCAGATCGCGATCGGTACCGGGCGCATAGAAGTTCAAACGCCGCACCTCAAGCGGATCCAGGCCGAGCGAGCGGGAAATCTGATCCATCATCGCCTCGGCGCCGATCATGCCTTGCGGCCCCCCAAATCCCCGGAAGGCGGTGTTGGACTGGGTGTTGGTTTTGCAGGCCAGGCCGCGTAGCCTGACGTGCGGATAGAAATAGGCGTTGTCGGCGTGGCTGAGCGCCCGCGAGATGACGGCGGGCGACAGATCGACGGACCAGCCGCAGCGGGCGGCGAGATCCATGTCGACGGCGAGGATGCGGCCATCCCGTTCGACCCCCACCCGCCAGCGCAGCAGGAAATCGTGGCGCTTGCCGGTCACGATCATGTCGGTGTCCCGATCCAGGCGCAGTTTCACTGGCCGCCCGGTGCGGCGCGCCAGGACGGCGGCGATGCCGGCGATCAGGGTCGCCTGGCTTTCCTTGCCGCCGAAGCCACCCCCCATGCGCCGCACCTCGACCATCACGGCGTGCTGCGGAACACCCAGCAGACGGGCCACCAAATGCTGCACATCGGTCGGGTGCTGGGTGGCGCTATGAATCACCATGTCCCGGTCTTCCTGGGGGATCGCCAGGGCGACCTGGGTTTCCAGGTAGAAATGATCCTGCCCGCCCACTTCCAGTTCACCGGTGAGCACGATGGGGGCCGTGGGCAGGACCGTTTCCGGCGTGCCCCGGTGCATTTCCACCGGCTTGCGCAGCCAGTGTTCGCTTTCATAGGCGGCGCGCAGGTCGAGAACCGCGGGCAACGGCGCTCCTTCGACCCGCACCAGGGAGGCCGCGCGACGGGCCAGGGCGGGAGTTTCGGCGGCCACGGCGGCAATCGGATGGCCGACATACTCGACGACGGCTTCCGCCAGCAACGGCTCGCCGGGAACAATCGGCCCGATGTCGTTGACTCCGGGAATGTCGGCCGCCGTCACCACCGCATGGACGCCGGACAGAGCCAGCGCCGGCTGGGCATCGACGGTCGTCAAACGGGCATGAGCCCAGGGACTGACGACGAGATGCGCGTGCAGGCAGCCCTTGGGTTCCGGCATGTCGTCGACATAGCGCGCCTCGCCGGTCACGTGCTTGACGGCGCTATCGTGGGGAGCCTCGACGTGCACGCGGCGCGAAGCCACGGAGGACGGGGTGGTATCGGGAGTCACGCGACTTCCTCCAAGGCACCCAGAGTGGACGGGACGCCAGCCGGTCCCGCCGTTTCCCACCACAGGCGTTCCAGCAGATTGACGCAGACGGCGGTGCGATAGGCGGCACTGCCGCGGGCATCGTCGATCGGGCTCACCGAACGACGCACCGCCGGAGCGGCGGCCCGGGCCGTTTCCAGGCTCCACGCGCGGCCCGTCAACGCGGCCTCGACGTCGCGCGCCCGCACCGGGCGGTCCGCCACCCCGCCGTAGGCCACGCGCGCACCGACCACCCGGCCATCCTCCACATCAAGGGCAAAGGCTGCGGACACCGCCGAGATGTCCTGGTCGATCCGCCGGGCGACCTTATAGACGCGAACCCAGGTCGTCGGTTGGGGATAGGGCACCCGCACGGCGGCGATGATCTCGCCCGCCCCCAGAACCGTCTTGCGATACCCGACAATGAAGTCTTCCATCGGAATGCTCCGCCGCCCCCGCCGGGAGACGGTCTCGACCGTCGCGCCCAATGCGATGAGCGGCGGCAGGGTGTCGCCGATCGGCGAGGCGTTGCCGATGTTGCCGCCGAAGGTTCCCATGGCGCGGATCTGCGCGGCGCCGATGCGACGCACCATCTCGCCAAACGACGGCGCCAGGGTGGTGACGGCTTCCAGGGCGTCGGCATAGGAAACGGCGGCGCCGATCACCGTGTCCCTCTCGCCCCGACGGATTTCATGCAACTCGGGGATACGGGCCAGGGACAGCACGCAGGCCGGCTCCTCGTGGCGCTTGGTGACGCGCAGCCCGAGGTCCGTTCCCCCGGCCAAGATCCAAGCGTCGGGATGTTCCTCCAACGCCGCCAGGAAGTCGTCCAGGGAATGGGGAGCGACGAAACGCCGTCCGTCGACCCCGTAATCCAAAGGCTCCGCGCAATCGGCGCAAAGAGCGGCGGCCATGACTGCCTCCTCGGACGTGGCCTCGATGACCGGCAGGACCCGCGCCGCCTGGAGGATCGGCTGGTAACCGGTGCAGCGGCAGAGATTCCCGGCGACGGCATCGAGGATCGTTTCGTCGTCCCGCTCCGGCCGGCGGGACAGGGCGGCCAAGGCAACCGCGAAACCCGGCGAACAGAAGCCGCATTGGGTGCCGTGGGTGTCGGCCAACGCCGTTTGGGCCGGGTGCGGCATGCCATCGGCGCCGACCAGCCCTTCCGCCGTGACGACGGCACAGCCATCCACCTGGGGCAGCATCAGGATGCAGGAGTTCACAGCAAGCCACGTCAGGGATCGGCCGTCGGCCGCCGGCATGCCGATAAGGACGGAACAGGCGCCGCAATCACCTTCCGCGCACCCTTCCTTGACGGCGGTCAGGCCTTGCGAACGCAGCCAATCGAGCAGCATCGTGTGGGGGGCAATTCCCGTGACGCGTCGCGATTGGCCGTTCAGAAGAAATCGTATTTCCGTCCGCATGGGTCCATCCGCTTGTGGCGATCCGTGTATATGGGAACGTCTGTGCGCAAACAGTCGATTTTGGCTGGAATTCGGTCCCGGTTAAACCGAATTCGCACCGGCAATCACTCGGCGTAGGTCACCGGCAGCACGGTGGTCCATTTGATCGTTTCCATGGCGAACATCGAGGTGACGTCGTTCAACTCGATCCCCTCGATCAGCCGCTTGTAGACGCTGTCGTAGGCGGCGATATCCGGCACCACCGCGCGGAGCAGGTAGTCGATGTCGCCGCTCATGCGATAAAACTCGGTGATTTCCGGGATATCGGCAACGACCGCCTGAAAGCGGGCCAGCCATTCGGCGGAATGGTGGCTGGTGCGGATGGCGATGAAGACGGTCACGCCGACATTCATCTTTTCGGGATCGAGCAGCGCAACCCGCGCCCGGATGACGCCCGCACTCTCCAACTTCTGGATGCGACGCCAGCAGGGGGTCGGGGAAAGCCCAACCTGTTCGGCAACCTGGGACACGGGCAAGGCCGCATCCACCTGGAGAAGGGACAGAATTTTCCTGTCTATGCTATCCATGGCATTTCCTTTTTATATATAGCTATATATAGGCAATAATTTTCTATATTGGAAGAAATTCGCGCAATAGTTTGCAAGCAATTTTCCCGTCGCCGCTGGTATCGTCCATCCCTGGATGAAACCGCCCACTCTATGGGCGATCGACACGTGGAGAACGGCAATGCTTGACCGGGTTCGGCCGCCAGATAGCGATTTTCTGGTCGGTCTTCTGAAATCGGAAATCCGCCCGGCGATGGGATGCACCGAGCTTGGCGCCGCGGCCCTGGTTGCCGCCAAGGCCGCCGAAGTTTTGGGGACGGCTCCCGACACGTTGCGCATGCTCGTCAGTCCGAACGTTTACAAGAACGGCATCTCGGTCGCCATCCCCGGCACTCCCCTCAAGGGGTTGGCCCACGCCAGCGCGCTGGGCGCCCTGATCCGGCAAAGCCAGTTGGGTCTCAATATCCTGAATGGCGTAAACGGGCCCAATGCGGCCGAGGCCCGCCGTCTCGTCCAAAGCGGCAGAGTTTCCGTGGACTTCGATCCCAAGGCGCCGGACCCCGTCTTCCTGCGGGCCGACGCAAGCGCGGGGAGCCACAGCGCGAGTGTCACGATCTGCCAGAGACATTCCCGGATCATCGAGATCCGGCGCGATGGCGCCTTGCTGGCTTCCGACACGGCGTCAGATCTTGACGATGACGACGACCTTTCATTGTCGCGATTGGCCGCCGCCCCGGTCCGCGACCTGATCCGGGACGTGCTGGCGATGGATACGTCGGCGTTGGGATTCCTGCTGGAGGCGGCCCGCACGAACCGGGAGGCCGCGACGACGGATTTCGAGAACGACGAATCGACGCTGGGGCCCGCCTTGCGGACCCTTACCCAGGGGCAAGCATCCTGCAACGCGATGGTCGGCAAGGTCCAGACGATGACGGCGGCGGCCTCCGAAGCCCGGATGCGGGGGTTTCCGGTACCTGTCTATGCGCTGTCGGGCAGCGGCAATCACGGCATCACGGCCTTCGTCGGCATCGACGTCGTCGCCGAGGAACTGGGCGCCGATGACGAACGCCGATGCCGGGCTCTGGCCCTGGCTTCGATCCTCGCCATCTACGTAAAAGCCCAGACCGGGCGCCTGACCTCCTATTGCGGCTGCGCCATCGCGCCGGCAACCGGCGTCGCCGCCGCCACCGTCTATCTGTTGGACGGTTCCGTCGAGGCCATGGTCCAGGCCATGCAGTCGGTGATCGGGACCTTCTCCGGCATGTTGTGCGACGGCGCCAAGCTGTCCTGCGCCTACAAGGTCAGCACGGTGGCGGCAACGGCGGTGCAGTTCGCCCATTTGGCGTTGCGCGACGCCTTTGTTCCCTGCGGGGACGGCATCGTCGGTCGGACCATCGAGGAGACGATCCGCAACCTCGGCATCCTCAACGACCCGGGAATGAAGGAAACCGACCGTGTCATCCTCGGGCTGCTGCGGGAGCCGACCGCCGCAGCCTGACATGTCAAAAAAGCGCTTGCGACATTTCAGCAGGCGGCTATTCTTCGAGGATGCTTGATCGCTCGACGCCAATCCTGCGCCCGCCAGCCCTGCCGGGTCCTCAGCAAAAGGTGCTGTTCGCGGAACGGCGCCTTCGTGACGCCATCCTGTGGTGTGAGATCGCGCCCGGCTCGCTTGTCACGGAAACCGCGCTGGGCGATGCCTTCAATCTGGCCAAAGCGGCAACCCGCACCGCCCTTGCCCGGCTGGCCGGGGAAGGGCTCGTGCAGCCAATCACGCGCAAGGGCTGGCGGGTTCGCCCGATCACCGGCGCGACGATCGGCAGCCTGATCCAGGCGCGCCGGCTGGTTGAGCCGACCCTGGCCGACGTCTGCCCGGCCGAGGCCGAACTGCGCCGGGTGAATGATCTCGTGCCGATCATCCAGGCCATGCGCCGACAGACCGAACCTCAGCCGCTACTGGCCGCCCGTCAATACGAACGCGAGCTCCTCAACCTGATAGCGGCCCAGTCCAACCCGTTTGTCCAGCGCTGGCTGCACGAGTTGTGGGATCATTCCGAGCGAACCGTGCGGTTTCTCGAGGGACGGAACGCCGCGCGGCTGGCGATGCCAGACCCCGCGCCTTTGGCGGCGGCCCTGAAGGCCGGGAATCGCGACGCCGTTCGGGCCGAACGGCTGGCGGCCGTCGATGATTTTGAGATCTTCGTGGGACGGGTCCTACTTTCCGACCCGGCCGAAATCGGATCAAGCGGGCATGAACCCGCGGATAAGGGACAACGCAGAAAGCAAAAGCCGCGAAGTGTGGAGGGGAATGATCACACACTCATCAAACCGAGGGGAGCGTACTCATGAGCGACACACGCATATTGGCGCGCGCGGCCGCGATCGGGCTGGCATTGGCGGTTGCGGCGGGAGCCGTGCATGCCAAGGACCAAGTCATCATCGATCTCGTTAACGAGCCGGCCACGCTGGACCCGCACCTGCAGTGGAACCCGGACAGCTATTGGGTCTATCGTAACGTCTTCGACAACGTGGTGACCCGCGACAACGCGGGCCAGATCGTCCCGCAGCTGGCAACGTCGTGGAAGCGGCTTTCCGACACCGAGATCGAGTTCACGTTCCGCAGCGACGTCAAGTTCCATGACGGCACGCCGCTGACCATGGATGACGTCGTCTACAGCGTGAAGCGCATCACCGATCCGGCGTTCGGCAGCCCACAGCTCGGCCAGTTCAACAAGATCATCAAGGCCGAAGCGACCGGCGCGAATACCGTCAAGCTGACGACCGACGGCGCCTATCCGGCGTTGCTCGCCCAGCTCGTCAAGCTGTCGATCGTGCCCAAGCACGTGGTCGAGAAAGTCGGCAAGGACGAATTCAACGTCAAGCCGGTCGGCAGCGGCCCCTACCGGCTTGAAACCTGGCAGCGCGGCGTCCAGGTGACACTCAGCCGCAATGACGCCTACTGGGGCGATAAGGGTGCCTTCAAGACCGCCCTCTTCCGTGGCGTTCCCGATGCAGCAACGCGCGTCGCCAACCTTCTTGCCGGCACCTCGGACCTCGTCGTCACCCTCAACTCCGACCTCGCCCAGCAGGTCGAGAAATCCGGCCGGGCCAAAGTTCTGACGGTGCAGACCGAACGCGTCGCCTATTTCGCCATGAACAGCTTCAAGGCGCCACTGAACGACGTCCGCATGCGCCTGGCCATCGCCCATGCCATCGACAAGGAAGGCATCGTCGAGGGCATCCTCATGAAGTATCCGCGGGTGGTCGGCGAACTGGTGTCCCCCTTCCACTTCGGCTGGGCGGATGGTGTTGACTCCATCCCCTACGATGTCAAGAAGGCCAAGGAACTGGTGGCCCAGATGGGTGCCGCGGCCAAGACGCCGATGGAGCTGGCCACCGCGCCGGTCTACGATCAGCGTGTCGTGCAGGCGATCCAGCAAATGCTGGCCGACATCGGTCTCAACGTGCAGATCAAGATGACCGACATGGCAACCTGGCTGCAGGGCCAGCAGAGCGCACAGGATGTTGCGCCCATGCTGACCTTCAGTCGCTGGTCGTGCGCCTGCCAGGACGCCGATGGCATCATGTTCCCGCTGCTCCATTCGAGCAGCGCCTGGTCACGGGTCAAGAACGACAAGATCGACCAGCTTCTGGCGGCGGCGCGCAGCGAACCCGACGAGGCCAGGCGCAAGGGACTCTATGGCGACGTGCACAAGCTCGTGCGCGAAGAAGTCCCGGTGATCCCGCTCTACGCCGACGCCATCATCTACGGCGGCGCCAAGCAGCTCAAATGGACGCCGACCCCCAACGAAAGCATGTTCCTCAACCGCATGGGTTGGAGCGAATAACCGAAACGCACCCCCTCCACCTCTCCATCCCGGGAAGAGTGGGAGGGGGTGCCTTCTCCCCGTGCAAGGGATACAGACACGGAATCAGGAGTGTACCGATGAAGGCCTTGAGGCAATTGGCCTGGGTGACGATCGCGGCGACGATGGCCTTCGGCACGGCGCACGCCAAGGATCAATTCGTCATTGATCTGGTGAACGAGCCGGCGACGCTGGATCCGCACGTACAGTGGAATCCCGACAGCTACTACGTCTACCGCAACATCTTCGACAACATCGTGACCCGCGACAACGCCGGGGCCATCGCCCCGCAGATCGCGACGTCGTGGAAGCGGCTTTCCGATACCCAGATTGAATTCACCATCCGCGGCGACGTCAAGTTCCACGACGGCCAACCGCTAAACGCCGAAGATGTCGCCTACAGCATCAGGCGCATCACCGATCCGGCCTTCGGCAGCCCGCAGTTGGGCCAGTTCAACAAGATCGTCAAGGCCGAAGCGACCGGCCCGAACACCGTGACGCTGACGACCGACGGCGTCTATCCGGCGCTCCTCGCCCAGCTCGTCAAGCTCTCGGTCGTCCCCAAGCACGTGGTCGAAAAGGTCGGCAGGGACGCGTTCAATCTGCACCCCGTCGGCAGCGGCCCCTACAAATTCGAAACCTGGCAGCGCGGCGTGCAGGTGACGCTCAGCCGCAACGACGCCTATTGGGGCGACAAGGGGCCCTTCAAGACGGCGGTCTTCCGCGCGGTGCCGGACGCGGCGACCCGTGTGGCCGACCTTGAGACCGGCACCTCGGACCTCGTCGTCACCCTCAATTCCGACCTCGCCGCGGAGATCAAGAGGTCGGGCCGCGCGCAGGTGCTGTCGGTGCTGACCGAACGGGTGGCCTATTTCGGCATGAACAGCTTCAAGGCGCCGCTGAACGACGTGCGCATCCGCCGGGCGATGGCCTATGCCATCGACAAGGAGGGCATCGTCGAGGGCATTCTCTCCGGCTATCCCAAGGTGGTCGGCGAGCTTGCCTCCCCCGCCCACTTCGGCTGGGCCGACGGCATCGAGCCCTACCCGTACGATCTTACGAAGGCGAAGGCCCTGGTGGCCGAGGTGGGGACCGTCGCCAAGACGCCGATGGAGTTCGCCACCTCGCCCGTCTACGACCAGCGGGTGATCCAGGCGATCCAGCAGATGCTGAACGACGCCGGGCTCAACGTGCAGATCAAGATGACCGACATGGCGACCTACCTCAAGGGCCAACAGAGCAGCGTGCCCGAGAGCGCGAACACGCTTTCCTACGGCCGCTGGTCGTGCGCCTGCCAGGATGCCGACGGCATCATGTTCCCGCTGCTCCATTCCTCCAGCAACTGGTCTCGGGTCCGCGACGCCCGGCTCGACCAGTTGCTTGCCGCCGCCCGCAGCGAGCCCGATGAAGTCAAGCGCAAGGCGCTTTACGCCGAGGCCCACAAGATCGTGAAGGACGAGGTGTCGGTGTTGCCGCTATACCAGGAGGCCGTCATCTACGGCGGCGCCAAGCAACTGAAATGGGCGCCGACCTCGAACGAAAGCCTGTTCCTCAACCGCATGGGCTGGAACGAGTAAGGTACGTCATGGGTCCGAAATGCGGTTCCGTCCCCCTCGGCAAGCGGTAGGGCCATGGGGCGCTTTTTCCTTCGCCGCTTCGGTCAGGCCGCGATCGCCATCTTCGGGGTGACGACGCTGGTCTTCTTCATCCAGCGCCTGACCGGCGACCCGACGCTGCTCCTGGTGCCGGAAACCGCGACCAAGGCCGACATCGAGGCCATGCGCCACACCCTCGGCCTCGACCGCCCGATGATCGTCCAGTACGCAACGTTCCTGTGGGACCTCCTGCGATTCGACCTCGGCCGTTCATTCATCCAGAACGTCGCGGTCACGACCATCATCGCGGCCCGGCTTCCCTATACTCTGGCACTGGCCGGAGGTGCCCTATTTGTCGCCTTCGTCATCGGCGTGCCCGTCGGCGTGCTGCTGGCTATGCGGCGGGGAAAGGCCAGTTCGGGCGGCTTGATGGGAGTGGTGCTGGCGGCGCAAAGCATGCCGACCTTCTGGAGCGGCATCCTACTGATCATGGTCTTCGCCGTCTGGCTCGGCTGGCTGCCGCCGTCGGGGCCCGGCGGTTTCAGCCACCTGATCATGCCCTCGGTGGCGCTCGGGCTGCTCAGCATGGCGACCTTCGCGCGCATCACCCGCACCTCGATCCTCGACGAACTGTCGAAGGACTACGTGCGTTCGGCCCGGGCTCGAGGCGTGTCGACGCGCCGCCTGGTGTTGCGCCATCTGGTGCGCAACGCCTCGATTCCGGTGGTCTCCATCGCCGCCCTGGAGATTTCGCACCTGCTGGCCGGCGCGGTGATCGTGGAAACGGTGTTCGCCTGGCCGGGGCTCGGCCTGCTGACCATCCAGTCGATCGTGTCGCGCGATTTCCTGGTCGTGCAGGCGATCGTGCTGCTCGGCGCCTTCGTGACGATCGGCCTCAACTTCCTGGCCGACATCCTCTATAGCGTCATCGATCCGCGCATCCGGCTCGACGGAGGCCCCTCGTGAGCGCCCTGCCCCACGAAGCCGTGGCCGTCGAACGCCCCTTCCGCCGCCGCTGGTGGGCGGCGCCGATGCTGCCGTTCATCCTCATCTTCGCTGCATTCGTATTGCTCGCCATTTTCGCGCCGCTGATCGCGCCCTATGAACCCAACGTGCAGAACCTGCTGGGCCGCCTGAAGCCGCCGGGGGCGGTGGTGCGCGGCGTCACCTACGTGCTGGGCAGCGACGAGCTCGGCCGAGACCTGTTGAGCCGGCTGATCCATGGCGCCCGCATGTCGCTGGCAGCGGCCGTGCTGTCGGTGATGCTGTCGGGCGCGGTAGGCACCATGCTCGGCATGGCCGCGGGATACGCGCGTGGCTGGGTCGAGGCCGTCGTGATGCGGATCGTCGACGTCTTCCTGTCGGTACCGGCGGTCCTGCTCGCCATCATCACAGTCGCCGTGCTGGGGCCTGGCTTTACCAATGTGGTCCTGGTGCTGGCCCTCACCCGGTGGCCGCGCTACGCCCGGGTCGCCTACGGGCAGACCCTGTCGGTCGCCAACATGCCCTATGTCCGCCTTGCCCGCTTCATGGGGGCCGGGCGGCTGCGCATCCTGTTCGTGCACATCCTGCCCAACATCATCGGACCGCTGACCGTGGTGGCCACCCTCGAATTCGGCCTCATGGTGCTATTCGAGGCCAGCCTGTCGTTCCTCGGCCTCGGCGTGCAGCCGCCGACCGCCAGTTGGGGGGCAATGCTGAGCGTCGGACGCAACTACGTCTCCAGCGCCTGGTGGATCGCCACCTTTCCGGGCGCCTGCCTGTTTTTGCTCGTGCTCTCGGTCAACCTGATCGGTGACAGCCTGCGCGACCTGCTGGACCCAAAATCAAGAACAAGGAGAAAAGAATGAACTTCGAGCGCGAATTCGAAGGCCGGCGGGTGATCGTCACCGGCGCCTGCGGGGTCTTCGGACGCATGCTGGCCAAGGCGTTTGCCGAGGCCGGCGCCCGCGTCTGCCTGACCGACCGCGGCGAAGCCGACCTCAAGGCGCTATTCGCCGAGATCAAGCCGGCTTCCGGCAGCTTCATCTGCGCGGCCGACCTCACCGACGACGGCTCGATGGAGACCCTGCTGGCGGCCGTGGGCGAGACCTGGGGCGCGCCCGACATCCTGATCAACAACGCCGGCATCTATCCCAGCGGGTTTCTCCTCGACATCGACGTCGCCGAATGGGACCGCATCCTCGACATCAACCTGAGGGCGCCGTTCGTGCTGACGCGGGGCGTCGCGCTGCAGATGATCAACGCGGGCCACGGGGGCGCCGTCGTCAACGTATCCTCCGGCGCCTCGCGCAAGATGCGCCGCACCGTGGTGCCCTATTGCACGTCCAAGACGGCGCTGGATCGCCTGACCAAGGGCTTCGCCCTCGAACTTGCCGAGTACGGGATACGAGTCAACGCACTCGAGCCCGGCTTTGCCGCCGGCAGCACGGCAAGCCCGTTGACCGACGAGCACGTGAAGAGAGTCATCTCGACGATGCCGCTTGGCCGGGCGTCCGACGAAGGCGACGTGGTTCCCGCCACTTTCTATCTGTGCTCGGAGGCGGCTTCCTTCGTCACCGGCGCGACCCTCACCGTCGACGGCGGCAATTCGATCGGCTCACTGGACGTCTATCAAGCCAAGAAGACAGCGCTGTGACGGAGGATCGCCATGCTGGCGCATGAACCCTACACGTGGCCCGAGGGCAAACGGAGCGCCGCCTGCTTCAGCGTCGACGTCGACTCCCACGCCCCCTGGCTGTGGAACAACCGCAAGCAGTTCCCGAACCTGCTGTCGCACCTGGAGCAACGGCATTTCGGCATGCGGGTGGGCATCTTCCGCATTCTCGATCTACTCGAACGGTTCGGCATCCACGGCAGTTTCTTCGTGCCGGGTGCGGTCGCCGAGGCCTATCCGGACCTGCTGCCGAAACTGGTCGAGGCCGGCCATGAAGTCGGCTTGCACGGCTACTTCCACGAGTTGGTCAGCGAGATCTCGGACGCCGAATTCACCGTCGCGCTTGAATCCTCGCTGGCCCTCTTCGAGCGCCAGATCGGGCGCCGGCCGGCCGGCTTCCGCTCGCCGGCCTGGGAAATGACGCCGCACATGGTGGCCGAACTCTGCCGTCTCGGCCTCTATGACAGCTCTCTCATGGGCTACGACCATCCCTACACGATCGGCGGCGTCACCGAAGTGCCGGTCCAGTGGACCGTCGATGACGCCATCTACTTCAAGTTCATGGGCGGCGGCGGCGACCAGTGGCCGCCGGTCCCGCCGCGCCCCATCGTCGAGGGGTGGATCGACGAGTGGTCGGTCCTGCACCGCGAGGGTGCGCTGTTCATGCTGACGGTGCACGATTGGATTTCCGGACGTGGCCAGAAGATCGCCATGCTGGAACGGCTGCTGACCACGATTTGCGCCGAGCCCTCAGTGTGGTTCGCGACGGTGGGTGAACTGGCCGCCCACCATGCCGCGACCCAGGCCGACCGCTATCGGGTCGCCGCCGAAATCCCGCCGGGCATCGCCAACCACCCGGCGCGCCGGGGTGCCTGATGCAGACCTGGAGCATTCATAAGTCTGAGGTCGAAAGCCGTTCCGGCATCGTCGCCGCCCAGCACTACGAAGCGGCGCAAGCCGGAGCCGAGGTACTCGCGGCCGGAGGCAATGCCATGGACGCCGCGGTCGTGACTGCCTTGGTCCTCAGCACCGTTGAGCCGTGGCTGAGCGGGATCGGCGGCGGCGGCTTCCTGCTCCACGCCGACGGCGCCAGTGGACGCGTCGACGCGCTCGATTTTAGCGTCCGCGCGCCGCGCGGCCTCGACCCCGCCGACTATTGCCTAGCCGGCGGGCGCGACGGCGACTGGTTCGACTGGCCGGCGGTCACCGGAGACCTCAACATTTTCGGCTATTCGTCGATCTGTGTTCCCGGCACCATCGCCGGCCTGGCGGCGGCCCTGGAACGGTTCGGCACCCTGTCGTGGAAGGACGCGCTTGAGCCCGGAATCGCGGTTGCCGAACGGGGGCTTGAGGTCGACTGGTACACGGCGCTTTGCATCGCCATCGACTCCTCCGGGCTCTCCGCCTTCCCGGCATCGGCCGAGATCTTCCTCGAAGACGGCCGGCCGCCCAGGGCACCCGCCGGGACAGCGAAGGTCTATCGGCCGATGCCGGCAAAGGCGGCCCTCCTGCGCCGGCTCGCCGAAGCCGGCCCCGACGACTTCTACAATGGTGAAACGGCGCGCCAGTTGGTCGCCGAACTCGCCGAGGGGGGGTCGCGCATCTCGGCCGCCGATCTCGCCGGCTATCAGCCGCGATGGGCCCCGCCGCTTAAGGCCGAGTATCGCGGCTGGGGCGTTTACGCGAATGCGGGCCTGAGCGGTGGCCCCAGCCTGCTTGCCACCCTGCACTTGCTCGAAGACTCGCTGCCGCGCGGCAAATGCCCCGATGCGAAGGCCGCGCTGGCCTATGCGCGGGCCATCCGCGAGGCCTACCGCGTGCGCCTGACCGGGATGGGCCACGCCGCGCAGGGAGGCGATTGCACCAGCCACGTCAGCGTCGTCGATGCGCAGGGCAACATGGTGTCGCTGACCAACACGCTGCTGTCGCGGTTCGGCTCCAAGGTCGTACTGCCGCGATCCGGCATCCTGATGAACAACGGCATGATGTGGTTCGACCCCAGGCCCGGCGTGCCCAACGCCATCGCCCCGGGCGCGCAACCGCTCGCCAACATGTGCCCGCTGATCCTGACCCGCAACGGCCTTCCGGCGATGGCCATCGGAGCCGCGGGGGGCCGCCAGATCTTCCCGGCGCTGGCCCAGATCGTCTCCTATATGGTCGATTTCGGGATGTCGCTGGAAGACGCCTTCCACGCCCCCCGCCTCGATGCCAGCACGCCGACCATCAAGGTCAACCGGACGGCAGCCCCCGATGTCGCTTCGGCGGTGGCGGCGGAGTTTGCGGTCGAACTCGTTCTCGATACCCTCTATCCGGTCAACTTCGCCGTTCCCTCGGCGGTCACCCGCGATGCGCGAAGCGGCATCAATCGCGGCATGGCGCACCCGAGCAATCCCTGGGCCGTTGCGGTGGCCAGCGATGACTGAGCGGACCCGCGAAGCGCCGGTCCTGGCGGTGCGGGATCTCTCGGTCGAGATCGAGGGGCGGCGCGTCGTCGACGGCGTCTCGCTCGACGTCGGCCGCGCCGAGGTGGTGGCGTTGGTCGGCGAAAGCGGCTGCGGCAAGAGCATGATCGCCTTCTCGATCATGGGCCTGTTGCCGGCAGTCGCCAGCGTCGAGACAGGCCGGATCCTGCTGGGAAGCGAGGACCTTGTTGCCTTCGATGAGGAAGCGATGCGAGCCGTGCGCGGCGATAGCATGGCCATGATCTTCCAGGAGCCGGTATCGTCCCTGAACCCGCTCATGAAAGTCGGCGAGCAGGTGGCCGAAAGCCTGGTCGTCCACCATGGAGTGTCGACGGCGGCGGCCTGGGGTGAGGCCATCGACATGCTGCGCCAGGTCGGCATTCCCGAGCCCGAACGGCGGGCCCGCCAGTTGCCGGCCGAATTGTCCGGCGGCATGTGCCAGCGCGTGATGATCGCCTCGGCCCTGATCTCGCAGCCCCGCCTGCTGATCGCCGACGAACCGACCACCGCGCTCGACGTCACCATCCAGGCCCAGATTCTCAAGCTAATGAAGGATCTTCGCGGCCTCGGTGATACCGCGATCCTGATCATCACCCACGACATGGGGGTAGTCGCCGATATCGCCGACCGGGTGTGCGTGATGTACGGTGGCCGCATCGTCGAGACCGCCGAGGTCCACGAGATCTTCGCCCGCCCGTCGCACCCTTACACGCGGCTTCTGCTCGGCACCATCCCCAAGCTCACGGGCCAACGCAAGCACCTGCTGCGCTCCATCGAAGGAACCGTCCCCGACGTCAGCGAGTGGCCATCCGGCTGCCGTTTCCGCACCCGCTGCCCCCTTGCCGACGACGCCTGCGCCAACGTGCCGCCGTCGCTGCCCGTTGCCGGGGACGAGGCCCATCAGTCGGCCTGCTGGCATCTCGATCGATTGGCGGAGGTCGCATGACCGATCTACACGTCATGACTCCGCCCCCTCTTCTCGCCGTCGAGGATCTTTGCGTGCACTTCGGGGTGCGCGGTGGCTGGCTCGGCGGCCGGCGGGGCACCGTCAAGGCGGTCGACGGCTTTTCGCTGACCATCGGCGCCGGCGAGACGGTGGCCCTGGTCGGCGAATCCGGCTGCGGCAAATCGACCGCCGGCAACGCCATCCTCGGCCTGCTCGAACCATCAGCCGGGCGCATTTTTTTCGAGGGGATCGAACTCACGGCCATCCCGGCGGCCCGGCGCGCCCTGCTCCGCCGCCAGATGCAGGTCATCTTCCAGGACCCGGTCTCGGCACTCAATCCGAAGCTCACCATCGGCCAGAGCGTCGCCGAGCCGCTGGTGGTGGCCGAGGTGCCCGCCAAGGCGCGGCGCGAACGGGTGGCCGAGTTGCTCGATCTCGTTGGGCTCAAGGCCAGCCAGAACGACCGTTACCCGAACGAGCTTTCCGGCGGCCAGCGCCAGCGGGTGGTCATCGCGCGTGCCCTCGCGCTGTCACCCAAGCTGCTGGTCTGCGACGAGCCGGTTTCGGCGCTCGACGTCTCCATCCGTTCGCAGATCCTGAATCTGCTGATGCGCCTGCAGCAGGAGCTCGGGCTCGCTTACCTGTTCATTTCGCACGACCTGTCGGTGGTACGCCACATCGCCGACCGCGTGATGGTCATGTATCTCGGCACCATCGTCGAGGAAGGCGATGCCGAAACCGTCTTCGCTTCTCCCGCCCACCCCTATACCGAAGCCCTGCTCGCCGCCATCCCGCTGCCTGACCCGGTGGAACAGCGCCAACGAAAGGCCATCGTGCTCGCGGGCGAACTGCCGAGCCCGCTCGACCCGCCGGCCGGCTGCCCCTTCGTCACCCGCTGTCCGATCCGCGAGGACCGTTGCACCGACCTTCGCCCGCTTCTCCTGTCGACGCCGCAGGGGTCCCGGGCGGCCTGTCTGATCCGTTACCCACCCGCTTGAGGAGATCGCGCCGCCCACGCCTCCACCTCGACCAGATACTCGGGACGGATCAGCCGGGCGACGTAGGCAAACATGGTGGCCGGCGGCTCGTCGCGATGAAAGGCCCGCCACATCGCGACATAGCGCTCGCGATCGATCTCGCGGGCCAGCCACATGTTGACCTTGAAGACGGCGCGCGTATCGAGGCCTTCGCTTTCCAGGATGCGAGCGACGTTGTCGAGGGCGTTCTGAAGCTGATCCTCGACGCTGTCCGGTAGATTGCCCTGCGCATCGACGCCAACCTGACCGGCGATGGCCAGGATCTCCGAGCCTGCCGGAATGATGCACAAGTGATGATAGCGTCCCACCGGCGGCGCCACGTTGGCCGGATTCTTGCGCTGAATGGTCATGGGCTATCCTGTCTCTCCCACTATGCTCTTCACCTCCACGTTGTACATGGCGGCTCCGCGGATGACCATCTCCGACGAGTATCAGTAAATGCGCCGGAATGGGCAGCCGTCCCCGAAATCGTAGCGGGTAGTATGGCGCGAGCTTTTCCTGGACGCTTACGGAGAAGAAAGAGGGCGCGCCGCGACCGACGGCCGCGACCGCGCCCCCTCCTCCTGGCTCCCCTTTAGGCGAAAATGTCGGCGGTGATACCGGCGTACCAGCCGACGTTCTCTTCCTGGTTCTGCTTGCGGAGATCGGCGGTCTCACCGGTTTTCGAAACGAAGGTCTCGACGGCCGCGATCTTGCCGTCCTTCGCCTCGTTCAGGCTCCAGCAGGTGTTGACGTAGCGGGCCGGGAACGTCCGCGAGCTGGTCAATTCGCCACGCACCACCATCGCGGCGACCTTGGCTTGGCTGTTGGCGGCAAATCCCGAAGCCCCATCAGGGGTGATGGACGATCGTTGTGCCCGCGTGGGGATCGACACCATTACGATGGATCTGGAACTTTAGTTCCCGGGCGCATCGCGCAAACCATCGCGATCTCCATCCCGGACCATCGCGCGATCAGGACGGGGTCTCCATCCAATCGACGATCATCCGTCGATAGATCTCCACCGCCGCCCGGATGCGCTCGACCTGACAGTACTCGTCGGTCTGATGCGCCATGGACGGCTCTCCCGGCCCAAGGATCAGGGTCGGGATACCGCCCCAGGAGGGCGTGATCACCGAGGCGTCGGTGAAATAGGGTGCCGCTTGCGGCGTGAACGGCTCCCCGGTCACCGCCTCGACGATCGCCGCCGCGCGACTTACCCAGGGCAGTTCCGGGGCGGTCCATACGCCGGGCAGGTCAAACAGCGTCTCCAGGTCCGCCCCTTCACCGACATAGCCCCGCAACCCTTCCCGCAGCTTGTCGTGGTCCATGCCCGGAATGGTCCGGATGTCGATGCCGATGGTGGCGCGGTCGGGAACCGAGTTGATATTGAGACCACCGCTGACGGTTCCGACGTTGAGAGTCGGCTTGCCCAGAACGGGATGGCGGGCGACGTTGAAGTCGAAGCTTTCGAGCCGGCCGATCGCGCGCGCCGCCTTGTAGACGGCGTTATCCCCGCGCTCGGGCATCGAGCCATGCGCGGTGACGCCGTGCGTCGTCGCCTTCAGCCACAGCGCCCCCTTGTGGCCAACGAACGGCCGGTTTGCCGTCGGCTCGCCGACCACCAGGGCGCCGGCCCGTCCTAGATGGCCACCTTCGGCCAAAGCCATGGCGCCATCGCACCCGGTTTCCTCGCCGGCGGTAATGACCATCAGCACCCCCGCCCCGTCGCCGATCCGCCCGGCCTCGGTGATCGCCGCGGCAACAAAGGCGGCCAAGCCGCTCTTCATGTCGCTCGATCCGCGCCCGTACAGGCGACCATCGAGGACGTCGCCGGCGAACGGGTCTTGCGTCCACGGCGCCGCGCCCAGCGGCACCGTATCGATATGCCCGGTGAACGCCAACGGGGGCCGTTGCGCCTTTCGATCACCCAACCGCGCTATCAGGCTGGCGCGGCTGTCGTCCAGCGCATGCAGGGTGCACTCGAAGCCCGCGTCCGCCAGCAGGTCCGCCAGGAATTGGGCGCACGCCCGCTCCTGTCCCGGTGGATTGATGGTGTCGAAGGCGACGAGGCGGCGGGTCAGTTCGACGGGATCGGGAATGCGAGGGTTCATCGTCCTATTCCGAAGCAGGTCATTCCTCGGGAAACTGTTCGGCCAGGCGGACCAGGTCGGCCAGCACGGCGGGCCCTTCGGTCGCCAGAACCCTCGTCGGAAGCAAGTCGCCATCGAGGTGCCGGTCGATCTGTTCAAGCCGTCTCCGGCCCTCTTCGGTCAACACCATGACGACCTTTCGCCGGTCCTGTGGATCGACCTGGCGATAAATCAGCGAGGAATTGACCATGCGATCGACAATGCGCGTCAGCGTCGAAAAATTGAAGCCAAGAATCTTCACCAGTTCGCCCATGCTGACGCTTTCGTGCCGGCGCATCTCGGCCAGCACCAGCCACTGTTCGAACGGAACGTCGAGTTCGCGGGCAAGCTTGTTGTAGGAACGGATGGCGGCGCCATAAGCGCGCGTCAGCGCGGTGAGCAGGCGATGCCTGAGCTCGGCCGGCGATGGCCGACTGCTCCCCTTGGGCCTATTGCTTGCTGTCGAAACCGCTGCCCGAGGGCCGCCGCTGCTGCGTATCATCTATTCAACTCGATCCAGCTGGCCGTCGTCGCTCAAAGCGTGGGCAGATGAAGAAATACTAAGCACTCGCGACGGCCCCATTCAAGCGCTCTGCCGCATCAAGTGGCGGAATTCCGGGAGAAAGCCATGGCACGCGGCTTGCGTGAGGAAAGAAAGCGCCATCAATGATGGTGAGTGTTTGCATCGTGTGAACCTTGGCGTCAAGTGAGCCGGCGCGGCGGTTGCGGTCGGCTCAGGGAGTGCCGTCATGGAGAAGCCTCTGACTTTCGCCGTCGTTGCCCCGGCAAGCGGCCTTTTGGGCATGATGGGGCCCTCGACGCTGGCCGCGATGGGATTGGCCGTCGAGGAGATCAACCGGAGCGGCGGCGTCTGCGGCCGGCCGCTTAGCGTCCATCGCGTGGATGCCGGGCTCGGCATCGATGCCGTCGTCCAAGGTATCCGGGGCGGCGGCGCCGACGCCGAACTGGCGGCCATCATCGGCACCCACCCCAGCCATCTGCGTGAACAACTGATCGAGCGGCTCGACGGACGCATTCCCTACGTCTACACGCCGCACTACGAGGGAGGTGAACGTCATGCCGGCGTGTATGCCATCGGCGAGACGCCGGAGCGACAGTTGCGCCCGGCCATTGCCCGCCTGATGGATCGGCTGGACCTGCGCCGCTGGTACTTGATCGGCCACGACTACGTCTGGCCGCGTCGCGCCGCCTCGGCCATCGTCGGGGCCATCCACGCCAGCGGCGGCAAACTGGTAGGCTCGCGCTACGTTCCGTTCAACCACCTGGATTTCCGCGACGACGTCCATGCCGTCGCGGCATCCGGCGCCGAGGCCGTCGTCAGCCTGTTGATCGGTCACGGAGCGGTCGAATTTCATCGCGACTTCGCGGAAGCGGGAATGAGCGGCGACGTCGTGCGGTTCTCCCCCGACATCGAGGAGAACCTGCTGCTCGCCATTGGCCCCTCCAATGCCGATAACCTTTACAGTTGCAGCGGTTATTTCGAAAGCCTGGACATGCTTTCGAACCGGACCTTCCTGGCCCGCTATCGGGCCCGCTTCGGCCGCCTCGCCCCGCTTCAAAGCAGCTATACCCAGTCGCTCTTCGAAGGCATGTGGTTTGCCAAAGCCCTTTTGGAAGCGAGAGCGGACAATCCCCGCCGGCTGGAACGCGCCGGCGAGCATTTTGCCGTCCATGGACCGCGAGGCGCCGCGCGGTTCTCCGACCAGGAGCTGCGGCGACCGACATACCTTGCCCAGGCACGTGAAACCCGCTTCGACGTGATCGAAACCTTCCCGATCAGTTGACGCCGGCCGCTGGCGAATTTGCGTCCTGGAAGCCTTCCCCGATAAAATTATTTGACAATTCAATATTTGCATATGCAAATTATAGCACGATCCCTTGGTCGTGATCAATGAAAAGGAGATTACCCATGTCGCGTTCCCGCCCAGAAGCCTCCCTTCGCGGCCGCTTGGCCGCAATCCCAAGTCGCCGGGCCTTCTTGGGCGCGGCGATGGTGCTGGCCAGCGCCGTATCGCTGCCGGCGCAAGCGCAAGAAACCATCAAGATCGGCGTCCCGGTGGGCTTGAGCGGCGCCAACAGCGTCGTCGCCCCCTCAGTCGTGCAGTCGGCCGAACTGGCCGTCGAGGAAATCAACGCCGCGGGCGGCGTCCTCGGCAAAAAGCTGGAGTTGGTCGTCGCCGACGACGGCAGCGGCGCCGCCGGCGCCCAGAAGGCCTTCGACCAGCTGGTCTTTCGCGACAAGGTCAACGTCCTGATCTCGATGGAAACCTCGGCCGCCCGCAACGCCGGCCTGCCGATCGTCTCGCGCGGCAAGGTGCCGTTCATCTACACCTCGTTCTACGAGGGCCGGTCCTGCAACAAGTATCTCTATGTCGATGCCTGGGTGCCCGATCAGCAGGTGGCGCCGATCGTCGACCACTTCATGGACAAGAATTCCGCCAAGACCTTCTTCCTGGTCGGCAGCGACTACGCCTTCGGCCGCGGCATGCTGGAATTCAGCCGCAAGTACATCGAATCCCGCGGCGGCAAGATTCTCGGCGAGGAATACGCCCCGATGGACGCCACCGATTGGACGCCGATCATTTCCAAGATCCGCTCGGCCAATCCCGATGCGCTGATCACCTCGACGGCCGGCGGCGCGCCGAACGTCACGCTGACCAAGCAGCTTCGGGCCGCCGGCATCGACAAGCTTTACGGCAACCTGGCCGTCGATGAAGGGACCGCCAAGAGCATGGGCGCGGACGCCACCGGCATCTACATCTCGGCCTCGTATCTCACCAGCATCGACTCGGCGGAAAACAAGACGTTCTTGGCCGCCATGGGAAAGAAGTTCGGCTCCGGGCTGAAGACCCCGAACGACCTGTCGGTGCCCCAGTACGAGGCAGTCTATCTGTACAAGGCCGCGGTCGAGAAGGTCGGCGGCACCGATGCCGAAAAGATAATCGACGTGCTCGACGACGTCTCCTTCAAGGGGCCGCGCGGCGTCATTCAGATGTCGAAGCAGCGCCATGCGCCGCTGACGATGTACCTGGGGCAGGTCAAGCCCGACGGCAGCGTCGAGGTCATCGCATCCTTCGCCGACGTCGATCCGGGCGATCAGTGCCCGAACCTGAAATGATCGTCGACATCCGTTCCTGAAGGGATCGCGTGAAGCGCTCTCCCGCGCTTCACGCCCCTTCCCCGCCGGCCAGGACGCTTATCATGCAGGTGCTGATCCTCGACATCGTGACGACCGCGGCGATCCTCTTTGCCGTCTCCTGCGGGCTGCTGATCTCGTTCGGTGTTCTCAAGATCATTAATTTCGCCCACGGCGCCTTCCTGACCATCGGCGGCTATTCGGCCCTGGTGGTCACGCAGATGGGCTGGGACCCCCTGCTCGCCTATCCGTTCTCGCTGCTGGTCGGGCTGGTGCTCGGCGCCGCCGTCGAACGGTTCATCGTCAAGCCGCTCTACGACCGTCCGCTCGACGCCATCCTGGCAACCTGGGGGCTCGGCATCGTCATCAGCCAGGTCATCACGATCGTCTTCGGCCGCGGCGTCCAGTTCGTGCAAAGTCCGGTGACCGGCGCCGTGGAACTGTTCGACGGCTCCTATTCAGTCTACCGCCTGGCCGCAACCGGTGGCGCCGTCATCATCGGCGGGCTGCTCGCCCTCTTGATGCACCGCACCCGCCTGGGCCTCAACGCCCGGGCCGTGATCATGAACGAGAACCTGGCCCAGGCCCTGGGTATCAACAGCTCCAGCGTGCGTCTGATCGCTTTCGGCCTCGGCGCCGGCTTGGCCTCGCTGGCCGGCGCCATCATCACGCCGCTGTCCAGCGTCGATCCCAACATGGGGGTGCCGTGGCTGGTCAACGCTTTCATGCTGGTGCTGGTGGCCGGCTCATCGCTGCTGGCGCTGCTCATCGGATCGGTAGTCCTGGGCGGCCTGCAGCTGGTGATCAGCACCTACGGCAGCCCGATCCTGGGCGGGCTCACGATCGCCGTCGCCGCCGCGCTGCTGCTGCGCATCCGCCCCAAGGGCTTCGTCCTCGACTGAGATGAACCATGGCCATTGAAATGACGTCCACCGCGCCGATCATCCGCAGCCTGCCCTGGGGAAAGGGCGCCGTCGTCGCCGTCCTGGCGGTGGCGTCGCTGATCGGGCCCTATGTGCTCGATCCCTATCTGGTGAATGTCCTTATCCGATCCTTCTTCTATGCCAGCGTCGCGCTGACCGTCGACCTGCTGTGGGGTTATACCGGCATCCTGACGTTCGGGCAGTCGACCTTTTTTGGCATCGGCGCCTATGCCGCCGCCCTGGTCTTCACCCATGTCGGCTTCGATCCGGGGATGGTCTGGCTGGCGTTGGTGGGCGGCGTCGCCGTGGCCGTGGCGGTGGCGGGCCTAGTCGGCTGGCTTGCCTTCTACTACGGCGCCTCGCCGCTCTACATCGCGGTGGTAACGCTGGTGCTGCCGATCGTGGCGACGCAGTTGGTGCTGTCGGGCGGCACCTTCACCGGCTCCAGCAGCGGCCTGGTCGGCTTCACGGTCATCGATCTTGGCATCGAAGCCTGGTTCAGCATCGCCGCCGGTGGCCTGCTGGTCCTGACGGTGGCGACGTGGATCTTCGTCAACAGCGAGATGGGGCGCCTTCTCGTCGCCATCCGCGACAACGAGCAGCGCTGCCAGTACCTCGGCATCTCGTCCTCGCGCGTGAAGACCTACCTGATGATGGCCACGGCCGCCGTGGCCGCCATGGCCGGCTTCGGTTACGCCAACTTCACCATGGTGGTGGCCCCCGAAATGACCGGCTTCGTGTTCGGCACGGAACTGGTGATCTGGGTCGCCCTGGGCGGACGCGGCACGCTGATCGGGCCGGTGGTCGGCACCATCCTGCTTGATGTCGTCAGCGCCTATCTCAGCGGCAGCATGCCGTTCGTCTGGAAGCTCGCCATCGGTAGCGTATTCGTCGGCGTCATCCTGTTCCTGCCCAACGGCCTGGTGCCGATGGTTGGCAACTTCATCCGCGGCGGGCTGCGCAGGGTCGGGATGTGGTGGCCCGAGGCGGTGGCGGTGGCCGACATCACGCCGATGGCGCACGGCATCGAGGGCGCGCAGGCCTATACCGACGCGCCGGCGCTGGACATCAGCCACCTTGAGAAACGCTTCGGCAGCTTGACCGTGCTGGAAGACATCAATCTGGTCACCCGGCCCGGCGAACTGGTCAGCCTGGTCGGCCCCAACGGCGCCGGCAAGACCACCTTGATCCGCTGCCTGAGCGACGGTTTCGAGCGCACCAGCGGCTCCGTCATCATCAACGGCAACACCCTCGACCGGCAGCCGCCGTACGACTGCGTTGCGTTCGGTGTCGGCCGCAAGTTCCAGGCGGCCAACGTGTTTGATTCCCTCACCGTGGCCGAATGCCTGCGTCTGGCGCGCAACCGCCACGAACCCTTGAGCGCGATCCGCCGCAGCCGCGTGCTGAATCTGCCCGAGCCCGCCGTACGGGTCATCCGGACCACGGGCCTGGACAAGATCATGGGCACCGAGGCCCGGCACCTGTCCCACGGCATGAAGCAGGCCCTGGAACTGTCGATGGTCCTGGCGCTGGAACCCAGCATCCTGATGCTCGACGAGCCTACCGCCGGCCTGACCAAGGCCGAGCGCCACCTGATCGGCGACATCCTGGTCGATCTCGCCAAACACGATGCCTTCTGCATCCTGCTGGTCGAGCACGATCTCGACTTCGTGCGCCAGATCAGTACACGCGTGGTCGTGCTCCATCATGGCCGCATCGTGTTGGACGGCTCGGTGGCCGACGTCGTCGGCTCGGAGCTGGTGCAGCAGGTTTACGCCGGGTCGGGCAAGTTCGGAGAGCGGAAATGACGGATGCAGCCAAGGCCCCGGCGCTCTCCGTCCGCGGCGTCAGCGGCGGTTATGGCGCGGCGATCGTCGTCAAGAACGTCGACCTTACGGTTCCAGAAGGGCGGATCGTCGCCGTGCTGGGCAAGAACGGCATGGGCAAGACCACCCTTTTGAAGATGATCATGGGCTTCCTTCCCCTCCATCAGGGCGAGGTCCATCTGTTCGGGAAGCGGATCAATGGAGAGCCTCCCTATCTGATCGCACGCCGCAACATCGCCTTCTGCCCACAGGAACAGCCGCTGTTCCAGGACCTGACGGTCGGCGAGAACCTGCGCCTGGGCCTGTTCGACGACGACGCCTTCGAGGCAAAGCTGGAAAAGGTCGGGGTCCATTTTCCGTTCCTGCCCGACCGCCTGCGCCAGCGAGCCGGAACGCTGAGCGGCGGCGAACAGAAGATGCTGATCGTCGCCCGCAGCCTGATGGCCTCCCCACGGATCATGCTGATCGACGAGATCACCGAGGGGCTGCAACCCTCGGTCATCGAGCGGCTGGCCCATGTGCTGGCCGAACAGCGGCGGGCCGAAGGTACGGCGATCCTGCTGATCGAACAGCACGTGACCTTCGCGCTCGCCATCGCCGACGAATACGCGGTCCTCAACCAGGGTGAGTTCGTCGACCGCGGGCCGGCCAACGCCGCCGACGCCGCCGAACGTATCAACCGTCATCTCAGCATTTGAGGGGAAGAACCGTGACCAAGCCCCTTGTCGGCACCTTCTCGATCGTCGCCCGCTGCCCGCAAAGCGGTCGGCTCGGCATCGCCATCAGCACAGCCATCCCGGCGGTCGGATCGATGTGTCCGTTCATTCGCCCCGGCGTGGGCGCGGTGACCACCCAGTCATGGGTCAACCCTTACCTTGCCATCGACATCCTCGACCGCCTGGCGCGGGGCGAGGCAGTCGGAACGGCGCTGGCGGCCGTGCTGGCGGACGATCCCGACCGCTCCCTTCGCCAGGTCGGCGTCGTCGGCATCGAGGGAACCGCCGCCGGCTGGACGGGCGAAGAGTGCACGCCGGCTTGCGGCCACCTCAAGGGCGAAGGCTACGCGATCCAGGGCAACATGCTGTCGGGAGTCGAGACGCTTGCCGCCATGGAGGCCGCCTTCCTGGCGAGCACAAGCGAAGATCTGGCGGAACGGCTGGTCAGCGCGTTGGAGGCCGGCCAGGCGGCCGGCGGCGACAAGCGCGGCAAGCAGTCGGCCGCCCTGCTGATCCAGGACCGGGAGGCCTATCCCGATCTCGACCTGCGGGTCGACGAACATGCGGTGCCGGTGGCCGAGCTTAGGCGCGTGTTCACCGTTGCCCGGCGCCAGCTTCAACCCTTCCTCGCCAGCATGCCAAAGCGCCACGGCCACGCCACACCTTTGAGTGAAGCGGACAAAGCGCTGATCCTGGCTGCGCCCGCCCAGCGAGGCGACCCGCCGCAAGGCAATAGGCAGGCGGAACTGGAAGCTGTCTACGAGCCGATCCGCAGGGAGATCGAGAAGCTGCGCTCGCTCGACGTCACCGATTTCCATCCCGCCGTGGTTTTCGATCCGCGGATCGGCCTGCCCCGCCGGAGGATCGCCGATGAGTGAGCCCTTCTATCTGTCGGTCGCCACCCTCGGCGCGGCCTTTCGCTCCGGCGCCCTTGATCCGCTCGCGGTCACCAAGGCGTTCCTGGAGCGTATCGCGCAACTGAACCCAACGCTGAAATGCTACAAGGCGATCGCGGAAGGGGCAGTTGCCGCAGCCGAGGCCAGCCGGACGCGGCATCGGTCGGGAACGCCGCTTGGCCCCCTGGACGGAGTCCCCGTTGCGGTCAAGGACAACTATTTCACCCACGATCTGCCGACCACCGCCGGCACCACCGCGCCCGGCATCTCCTTCCCGATGGTGGATTCCACACCGGTCGAACGGCTGCGCGCGGCCGGCGCGGTGATCCTGGGCAAGACCGTCACGCACGAGTTCGCCTGGGGGACCGTTACCCCCCCGGTCGCCAATCCCTGGGACACTGGGCGCGTGCCGGGCGGTTCTTCCGGCGGCTCGGCTTCGGCCTTGGCGGCAGGCCTGTGCGCGGCGGCGCTGGGGTCCGACACCGGCGGCTCGGTGCGGATTCCGGCCAGCCTTTGCGGCGTCGTCGGACTGAAGGCGACCTTCGGCGCCATCAGCCGGCACGGCATAGTGCCGCACAGCTGGTCGCTCGACCACCCCGGGCCGTTGACCCGCACGGTCGAGGACGCGGCGCTGATGTTCGACGTTCTGGCCGGGCCGGACGAGCGCGATCCGGCGACCCTGCTCGCCGCCGACGCGCTGGACGGCGGCACGGCCAAGTCGCTGGCCGAGCTGACCATCGGGGTCTGCCGCCGCCACTTCTTCGATCATGTCGAACCGGACGTCCTCGGGGCGGTCGAGGCGGCGATCCAGTTCTATCAAGCGCGCGGCGCCCGTGTGCGGGAGTTCGATCTGCCGCTTCTGGACTATGGCCTGGGCGCCATTTTCGCCATCGAGTTGGCCTCCTCGACCGCCTATCACGATGTTTCGCTGCGGGCCGGCGAAGTGGCGTCCTTCACCTCCGATGTGCGCGATCTGGTGGAGATGGGACGGTTGGTCGCAGCACCCGATTATCTCAAGGCCGAACAATACCGGACGGCGCTGATCGAGGGCTTCCGCGCGGTGATGGAGGAGGTCGACCTCATCGTCACCCCCACCGAGCCGCTGGTCGCCTGGCCGATCGGTGAATGGACGGCCCGGATCGGCGGCGAGGACGAAAGCGTGCTCGCCGCCTCCTGGCGGCTGACCTATCCCTTCAACCTGACCGGCATGCCGGCCATCTCGCTGCCCTGCGGGTTTGACCGGGACGGCCTGCCCATCGGCTTGCAGATCGCCGGACGGCCGTTCGAGGAAGCCTGCGTTCTTGGCGCCGCCGCCGCCTATGAATCCGCCCACCCATGGACCGGCCGCCGCCCGCCGCTTTGACCGCCATTGGAGATCACCCATGACCACCCGCGCCAGACCTCCCCAGAGCCCGCTTCGCGTCGCCTGCATCCAGATGGCTCCGGAAATCGGTAACAAGGAGGCCAACCTGGAGAAGTCGCTCGGGCTGATCGGCCAAGCTGCGTCGGCCGGGGCGTCGTTGGTCGTGCTGCCCGAGCTTTGTAACACCGGCTACGTGTTCGACAGCCGCGACGAAGTCTTCGGGTTGGGCGAAGACATCCCGGATGGGGAAAGCTGCCGGGCGTGGGGCGACGCGGCGCGGCGCTTGGGCGTCACCCTCGTCGCAGGCATAGTCGAACGCGAAGGACCGTCGCATTATAATTCCGCCGTGTTGACCGGACCCGAGGGCTATATCGGGACCTATCGCAAGAACCACCTGTGGGGCGAGGAGAAGCTTTTTTTCGAGCCGGGGAACGTCGGCGTGCCGGTGTGGCCGTTGCCGTTCGGCCGGGTCGCCGTCGCCATCTGCTATGATCAGTGGTTCCCGGAAGTCTATCGCCTGGCCGCACTGCAGGGAGCGGACATCGTCTGCACGCCGACCAATTGGGTGCCGATGCCCGGCCAGCCGGATGGCCAACTGGCGATGGCCAACATCCTGGCGATGGCCGGAGCGCACAGCAACGGCCTGTTCATCGCCGCCGCCGACCGGGTCGGCACCGAGCGCGACCAGCCGTTCCTAGGCCAAAGCCTGATCGTCAACCCGACCGGCTGGATCGCCGCCGGCCCCGCCAGCAACAACGAAGAGCAGATCATTTACGCCGACGTCGACCTAGCCGACGCCCGGCGAGCCCGGTCGCTCAACGCCTTCAACGACCTTGTGCGCGACCGCCGCGGCGATCTCTATGGCGACCTCTCGCAGGTGAAATCTTGCCGTCCTATTTCGGGTTCTTGACGGCTTTCCGCCATCGCTTTACCGCGCGATGAAATGGCGCATAGAGCGGTTCGAACTCGGCGATGCGTTCCTCGGGAAAGCGATCGGTCGATGTGGAGCACAGGATCAAGACGCTGTGCAGCGTCTTGCCGCCAAAGAACGGTTTGGCGAAATAGGAGCGAATACCGGCGGGAATAAACAGAGCCCAGTCGATGGCCTTGATGCTGTCCAAGGTGTCGCTGACCACCAGATGATCGAGGCCAAAGGTCAGGATCGTCTCCGCAATGGTGCCCTCGAAGGAAAACACCTTGGCCTGATCCATATCCCTGAAGGGGTGGCCGTGGCTGTAGACGACCACCTTGTTCTTGCGCCGGAAAATATCGGAGAACAGGATCCCCTCGAAGCCGGGACCCACTTGGTGGGCGAACAGCGTCTCCAGCACCGGCTCTATCCGTCCGTCCTCGCCAATGGCCGGATTGAGAACATCGTCGGCGGGGCGGCGGGTGCGACTTTTGCGTGCGGCGGCGGGAGCGACCGCGTCGCCGGCTTTTTCGCGAATGGCGGCGACGCAATCGGAAACGTCACTCAGGTTTCCCCAGACATAGTTCGGCTGCGACGGATCCACATAACCCGACAACCGCAACCATATCGTCCCGGCGTCCCGGCCCGGAATGCGAAAGACCGCGGAGCCGCCCTCTCCGCGTTGGGCCGCGCGCATCACGCGGTTCAGAGGCTCGAGGTCGTCGGCGTGCACCAGCTGCCTGCGGAACGCGGGGTTCTTCAGAAGTTGGATGATGTCGACGGGAAGACGGTCGCAGGCGTGGCAACGGAGGATTTCGATCCGCGACTTTCGCACCTCGATGCGCCACAGCAACGTGGGTGACTCGCCCAGGCAGTTCTCCAAATCGCCGGTCTGGCTTTCGCCGTCCGTTTCCAGGATCACGTCAACGCCCTCCCCGGCACGACCTTTGCGTCGCTGGCGATACTATGTCCGGCCACAGGAAGAAGCAAAGGCTCTCCTGATCGCAAAGCGGGTGCGCACAATTGGTAGAACCAATATGAGAATTGACAGCCATAATTCCACAATGTAATTGAATAACATTGCTTGATATACCGGGTCGATACCTAGATTGTCCACAAATTGGTAGAACCAATGATCAACACATCGCAATTGGGGCAGGAAACCAAGCTGGAGGAGGCGCTCGTCGGGACGATCGCCCAGGGGCGGTGGCGGGTGGGGGAGCGTTTGCCGGCGGAGCGCCCGCTTGCGGCCGAGTTCAACGTCAGCCGCAATACGCTGCGCAGCGTCCTCAAGCGACTGGAAGCGAAGGGCGTCGTCTCCATTCGCAGGGGCAGCGGCTGCTACCTGAAGTCGATCGAGCCACCTCCGGCGACCGGAACGCAGGTGGAGGACGGCTCGCTTGCCGCCGTCATGGCGCGCTTCGAGGCCGCCTATCTGTTCCTGCCGGAACTGGTGGCTCTGGCGGCGGAAAGGATCGACGCCGCGACGCTGCGAACGCTTGAGATTTCGATTGCCGAACTGGGCACGGCAATCGTCGAAAGGGACATGAATAGCATCAAGGAAAAGACACGGGAATTCTTCTGTGTCATCGCCCGCAGCACAAAAAATCAAGTTATCGTCGAGGTCATCCAGTCCTTCGTCGCCAGTTCATCGCTGATGTTCCCCCGTTTCTTCTCTTTCTCGGAGGAAGAGAGAGACCGGATGTTCGGCGACTTCGTATATGTCTTTCACGGACTTAAAGCCAACGATCCCGAAAAGTCGCGCCGCGCCATCGTCAGGAAAATTTTCAATACGGCCAATGCATTCTCGAAACTGACCAACATTCCGCTGTCGCCGGTGATCAAGGACGGCGCCCACCGGCTCGGGGATCGGGAAGGCCTGTCGTGACGCACGGCGTGGCGATTTCCCGCAAAGAGTTCTTCAGAAGGCTGATCCGTCCGGCGGAAGGTCTTGCGGCGCCTTCAGCGCCCGCCGGCACGCGAGGCGAGGATCTTCCCCCTGCGGGGCTGTGGTCGGACTTTCCGCCGGCGCTCCTCAACGAGGAAGCCGCGCGGCTGGGCCTCGACCCGGCGTCGACGGATCAGGACACGCTCCTGCGCACTGTCTATCGCAGGATGCAGCAGCAACGGACCGATGCCGGCCCGGCCGACGGCCCGTCCCCATAGATATGACGTCCATAACCAAGAAGCGGGAGCGGACCCGCCGTATTCGCACCGCAATCACAGGAGGAGTTGTCCATGGAAAGGTATGGCGTAGGTTTTCTTGATGAACGCAAGTTGGTCAAGCGATGGTCAGGTCCGGTTCCGGCCCTGATCAGTTTGGCACTGCTACTCGCGGTATTTTATGCGACGTGGTGGATCTTCCAGGATCCCCGCGGCGTGATGCGCATGTACACCCCCTACGTGGGCTACATGTACTGCCGCTGGTGGCTGATCATGATGATCTGGATGGTCTACATCTTCGATTTCTGGCCGTTCAGGCGCAGCTGGCTGGAAACGGCCCACCCCCTTTTGAAGGGCGCCCTGCTGACCGCCATTTCGGTGGTCATCCTGCTCGCGCTGATCAAGGGGTTCTTCGAAGGCCTGCTCGGCAACTTCGGCCTGGCGTACTTCAATCCGGAACAGTTGGAAAAGCTGCCTGGCGTCACGTCGTTCTTCGCCGTCGAGTATACCAGCCTAGCAATCCTGATGTTCGCAGCCATCGCGTCGTGGCTGTCACCGGCCTGGGTGGTGGCGCTGGAAAACGCGCCGTGGGACAAGATGACCCAGCCGGTACGCGGGCTTACCATCCTGCTGGTCACCTTCTTCCTGTCGACCATCGTCTATTTCGTGACCATGCATCCCCACATGGGCATCCTGTACTATCCTTGGCAGTATTTCACCTCGATCGCGCCGCCCTATTGGGAAACCTTCGCCGATACGGTGTCGGGCAACTTCCACATCTCCTGGATCATGTGCTGCACGGTCGTGGTGTGGCTGGTGGAGACGATCTGGCAGCGTTATCCCTTCACCCTCATCCGCAACGACTGGGGGCGGCGCGCAGCCACCTTCTTCGGCATCATCGCCATCGCCGTCGCGGTTCATTTCTTTCTCTATTTCGCGCAGGAATTGATGTGGGGAGAGGCGATCCGCGGCACGCGCAGGGATGCCGCGCCTGATTGGCGCTGGCTGCACGTCGGCGAAATGGCGATCTTCTTCCTCGTCCCCGCCCTGTTCCTGAACTTCTACTGCGATAATTGGCCGCGCAAATACTCGATGCCGGTGAACGCCGCGATCCGCACGGCGATCACGTTGGTCGCGGCCGTGGCCATTTACATCATCTACTACAAGACGTCGCATTTGTTCCTGGGAACCCAGAAGGGATTCTCGCATCCCCAGCAGTTCCCGATGATCCCGATGATCTGGCTCGTCAACCTGATGCTGGTCCATCACTGGTTCATGGACAACTGGCCGGCCTGGAAACTGGAAACGAAGACCGCCGCCGAGATCGCCGCCGAGCACGCGGCCAAAGCGGCACGGCTGGAATCGGAGCGTCCGACCGGGCGGTACGGTATCGGGCTCGGCCTCGGCGCGGCCGTGGGCGTGGCCCTCTACTTCGTCGTGGTGCAAATCCTGCCGTTGGCGGCAAACGCCATCACGATCCAGTAACCCGAAACATAGTGGGAGAGTGTCATGACAGTACTTCCGGACCGCAGGTCCTTTCTCAAGGGGGCCACGACAGGCCTCGGAATCGGGTTGGTGGGCGCGATGGGCGCGTACTCGTACTCGTCCGCGCGCAAAAGCCGCTTCCCTCAGGCCGAACGCAAGATGACCGACATCGGCGTTTGCAAGAGCGTCAAGGTCACCAACGTATCGGAAACGAGCTGGTTCGAGAACGGCGTCCTGATGGGCGACATCAAGGGGGCCGGCGGCCTGCTCGTAAACCAGTATGACTACAACTGGCCACCGTTCACCAACGGCAAGGGCCTCGGCAAAGGCTCCTACAAGGAAGGCATCGAGCGGATCAAGCACCTGCTTCCCAATCGGCTCGAGGAAGCGTGGGAGATTCTCGCCAAGGACTCGGTCCATCCCGACAACGCCGGCGGTTTCGCCGCCATCATCGACGTCGAGGAGATGGACGGCAAGAAACACAAGTTCCTGCTCGACAGCGGATGGTCCTACAAATGGATGGACGAGTGTTTCAAGCGCGAAGGCGTGGACAAGATGCTCCAGAACAACGAGATCGAGGCTCTCTTGATCTCGCACGAGCATTTCGACCACTACTGGGGCATCCCGGTCACCTTCAAATACAACCCCAACATCACCGTCTACATTCCCGAAGGGTTCTATCCGGAAGGCCTGCAATATCTTAAGGATTCCGGTCACAAGGGCAAGGTGATCACCATCAAGAACGGGTTGTATAAATATTTCCCCGGCATGGCCAGTTACGTGTTCCCGATTCCGATCATCTGCCGGGTCTACGGCGAGCAGTCCTTTTACTTCAATGTGGCGGGCAAGGGGCTGGTCAGCGTGACCGGCTGTTGCCACCAGGGGATCGTCCAGTTCGCTGAAACCGCCATCAAGGAAATCAAATACGAAAACGACACGTTCCACGGCATCTATGGCGGACTGCATATCTCGCCGTTCGACGATTGGGATCCCAAATACGACGATCTCGTCTTCGCGCTGCGCGACTACGGGTTCGAGAAAATCGGCTGCAATCATTGCACCGGGGTCATTTGCGCGAAGAAATTCATCGCCGCAGGTTACCCGGTAGTCCAGGGAACGGCCCGCCACCGTTCCAAGGACGTTGCCTATCTGGGCAACGGCGACATCATCGCGTTCGCGTAAACGTTGCCGCCGACGACAACGACGGGCCGTCCGGAGAACCGTGGCGGCCCGTTTTCTTCCCAACCCCGGGTGAGCAGGATGCCTTTGAATTTCGAGAGACTTCTCCCCCCGGCGGTTCTGGCCCAGCCGGACCTGGCCGCGGCGGCCCTTCCGGGCGCGGCGATGCTGCGCGTCAACTTCGTCCCCGGCCTCCGCCAGCGGCTGGGATGGCGGGGCATGCGCGAATGTCCGCATCACGCGGGCGGCCTGACGGCCAGGGTCGCCGGGATGGCCGGGGTCTATGGCCTTGCGCAACTCGGCACGGAGATTGTGGACGGCCACGGACAGGCCGAGTTTTCTGTTGCCTATTTTCCGGCACCCGAGGAGGAACTGCTCGAGGCGTTTTCGGTCGAGGCCTGTCTGGTCGCGCTGGCCGAACCCTATCTCGAACGGGTCCGCGATTTCGCCGCGGATCCAGACCTGTCGGCCTTGTTCGACATCGCCCGCTTGCGGTTCGTCCTCGCTCCGGAATGCGGCGTGGCACTGTCACTCCACGCCCCCGACCGGGCCGTCACCGTGGCCCCCGACGGCATCACGGTGGCGACGGCCGAGGGGCCGCGCCAGGTGGTCGCGTCGGGGGGATTGGACAGGGATCTACGCGCCTTCGATTGCGCCATGCCGTTCGTCGAGGCGCTGGTGGCGTCGATCGCCTGCGGCTTGGAGGCGGCGCCGACCCGGTTGGAACAAGCCTCCATGCCAGGCAGATCGCAATCGGGCGAGGCCGCCAGCGACGTGCGGCTGTCGATCGGCTGGGGTGACAATCCCCCCATGCCGGGGATCGCCTCCGCCACCCAAATCGACCTCCGATGGGCCGATCCCGAGCCCAGGCCGGCCACCTATGCCGGTGCCGCATGGTGGCAGGCCGACACCGCCAGCGCCGGGCACGGGCTGGCCAAGTCGACGCTTGGCATCCAGGACAAGCCGAAGCTGATCGTGCTGACCGGCTTCCTGGGCGCCGGCAAGACCAGTTTCCTGACCCACTTCATCGAATACCAGGCCGCCCGCAACGGATTTGTGGCCGTCGTTCAGAACGAGATCGGCGCCAAGGGCCTGGACGGCCAGCTGCTGGGCCAGCACTACGCCGTGGCGGAGATCGATGAAGGATGCGTGTGCTGCACGCTTGCCGGCAGCCTCAAGCTCGCGCTGGGCGACATTCTCCACTCATACCAGCCGGATTTCGTCGTGCTCGAAACAACCGGCCTCGCCAATCCGGCCAATCTGCTTTCCGAGATCGCCGATCTCGAAGACCATCTCGAGTTCGCCTCTGTCACGACGGTTATCGACGCGCGTCTCGGCCTCCAGACGCTGCAACGCTATGCCGTCGCACGCGATCAGGTCAGGCTGGCCGACGTCATCCTGCTCAACAAGGTCGATGGCGAGGCCGACCAAGACCTGGCGATGCTCGAAGCCGCCGTCCGCCGGCTCAACCCGGTCGCCTCGATGTGTCGGGCCGATCATGGCGACATCGCCCCGTCGGCACTCTATGGGGTCAATCTTTCCATGCATCGCCAGCCGCCGATCCCGGAGGTAGTCTGTTGCGGTGCCCATGGCCACGGCCATGATCATGAACATGGCCGGCACGCCTGTGGCGGGCCCCACACGAGCACGCACGACGACGACGGCCTGACGAGCCGGATTTGGACGGCAACCGGGCGTCTAGACCGGCAGGCCCTTGAGAAAGCGTTGAGCCTGCTGCCCGCCACTGTTCTTCGGGTCAAGGGCATGGTCGATCTGCACGGCGAGGCCGAACCCTCGGTCTGCCAGTTCGTTCCCGGCAGCTATTCGCTAACGCCCGCTGGATCGGTCGATACCGACGAGCGGTTCTTGGTTTTCATCGGCGAGAACATCGACGATGCCGTGGGCGATTTCATCGAGTCCTTGTCGAGAAATCGCCAAACGAGCTAGGCGCCGGCGGGGGCGGCGAGGGCCCGGAGCTGGCGGCTTGCGACCTGGATCATGGCGAGGTCGTCGACGTTGGCGGCCCACAGTTCGGCCAGCATCTGCTCGGTGCGGGCGAAGACCTCGGGGTGGCGTTTGGCCCACGTCCCGATGGCCTTGTCGGGGTCTTTCTCCTGGGCGGCGGCGTCGAGCACCTGGGCGGTGAGCGCCTTCTGGTGGGCGAACAGTTCGTCGATGACGGCGCGGATGGCCAGTTTCTGCAAATGGGTCTCCGAAGCCAGCCCGGCGGCCGCCCGCCGGAGGTCGCCCAGCCGCAAGCGGCCGCCGACGGAGAAGTACAGCCGGGACGCGGCGATGACGTCCATCTTGCGGGCGCTGGC
>JACZKS010000177.1 GCA_014859895.1 Rhodospirillales bacterium | reverse complement strand
GACTTGGGATGCGGGGCCGGGGGGGCCTGTTAGTTCCGGATATCAGCATTCAAAAGACTGATCGGCAAAGAGGAATTAACCGATAGCTGGTTTTCGTGACGCGTTGCAACGATTGCTACGGCCCATCGGCACCGACTCTAGCGGAAGCTGTGTGGAACGGGGTTGCGAGGGCGGCTAGGCCTCACCGACGGCCGGAAGGTCCCAGCCAATGCTACGGCGCCACGCGTCGATAACATTCTGCAAGATAGTGGTTAGTGGCCGGGCCCCGGAATTGGCAAAGACGATGACCTGATCAGCGCCGCCGAACTTGCCTTCGCCAAACCCGAACATCCCCATGCCCGAGGCAATCACAATGACCGCACCCCGTGCAACGACCTCGCGCTCCTCAATGCGCTTAGTGAGTTGGGAATGCTTCAGTGCGTCGGCGACGTCGCCGAGCAGTGCGACGTCACTCACGTGTTTGTCACTACGCATCATTCGGCAATTCATGGCAATCCATTCACGCACCTTTCGAACGTCCTTTACATGGGCCGGCAAAAACACCGGCCGTTCGGCGGCGATGATATCGGCGTAGTGGTGAAGGTAGAATGCGGCCGCGCCTCCTTCGCGAAAGGCGTCATAACGGGTTCGGTCTACCGGACCGCCATGATTAAGCGCGTGTGTAAGGGCGTCTTCGGCGCGGAGATAGGCCTGCCATGCCGGAATCACTATTTCGAAGAAATGAAGTTCCCATTCAAGTCGCACAATGATCACCATTCCCAGAAGTGCTTAATCGACCGATATTCATAGCATGCTTTTGGTCCTCAGGAGGTGCGCGTGGACAAAGGTTGACCGCGCGCTTTAGGTTAAGAAAGTCTGACCCATAGCATTACAACTTCAGGGCCAAGATCTCCTCCGCCGATCCAACGTAGGTATCATTCAGGGCGTCAATCTTGGCATATTGCATCGGCACAACGCCACTGCATGCAAGGCAAGAGACAATCCGCACTGGCTCGATGCCAGTGAATCTTTCAATCTGCGGCTGGCTGGCTTTTAGCAACAGAACGCGATTGAGATGTTTTCGAAGATCATCCGCCTCTCCGTTCGTTTCCACGCCCTGATAATCGGAGAGTAATGCCGCAATTTCGGAGTAGTTTCGGGCAGGAGAAAGATCTTTACACTCAATTATTAGGACGTTCTTGCTCCCCCGACGCCAAGCGAGCACATCCACGTCCCCGAAATCACGCTCAAGTTTACGGTTGAGAATCTCTGGAATGCCGATGTTCATACGAGTTGTCCAACCGGCATCTGCAAGTGCCTGGGCGACCTCGGCAGTAAATCGATGACCTTCGTGTGCCTTGCCCCACCATTTGTCTCTCATCTCGGCGGTACGGAAAAAAGATTGGGCGAAAAGGCCCCTGTGGGCGCCATCGACAAGATAGACGAATGACCTTTGTAGCGACGCAGGGGCGACTATCAGAGTTGGGTCAGGGCTTCGATCAATGGCTAGGATTGGGCGGGCCACGAAGGACAGGCGGCGGCCAAAGCGCCAAGGGTAGATGTCTTTCTTCTCAAAACCTTTTGGAGGGCGATCCCAATGAGTGCGGGGTGAAAGGCAAAACTGGGAAAGGAATGCCTTGCTAACTGAATCTTGGATTTCACGCGATCGCATCAGTGAAAAGTACTCACTCGTCTTCATTTCGAAAATCGCCGCGTGGTCCTCTATACCCTTATCCGACAAAGCTCCTATGATGTCGCGGGCATCGTCAAAGGTAAAACCCATCTCTGTCTTCCAAGCGTTCCAAAACTCGGCACTTATCTTTTCTTTGGTGTCGATCACAGTCACGGGTTCGTTGTAATTCTTGATTTGAAAAGGCGCGCTAGCGATGAACTGATCGCCCATCATTCGGCGCAGCATCGGCTGAACAACTAGGCTGCCAAATTCATCGCGGAAAAGAATATCACCCAGCGGTGAGATTGTGATTTCTGGGGTAAGGGCGTTGGTGTGGATGCCGTCGGAGAGGCCGCCAATGCGAACAATCAAGGCGGCGCGGGCTATCAACTTACTAAGCTCTATGTCCGAGAGATGTAGCCCGTTTTTAGCTGGGCAAACGCACAAAGCAATTTCGATTAGTACGCGACTGGCGATTGCCGCGCCCGCACATTTCGAGGTTTGCTCTACGCAGCGGCCGATGGTACCGGGGTCATTTCCATGCAAGCCAAGAACGGCGGCAGAAGTACGCCGCCAATGGTCCTCCTCTGCGCTCGCCTTCTCGCAATTGGCTACTAGGCGCAGGAGTGTCGAAAGACGGTTAAAGGAGGCAAGTAATTCAAAGATGTCGTCCAAAAGAAGATCGACGATCCTTCCGAGGAAGCGGGTGCATTCTTCCCGCCCGACAATCTCATTGGCCTCGCCATCTTCGATAACCCGCCAGCCCAAGCCGATCTTGGCCCCGGCATCATCTATTTGATCAATGCCTATAAGATTTTTGGGTAATGTGTCTCTAACATAATCCGCAAAATCTTGTGCATGGAACAAATGGAAGCACCGTGCTTCCGAGTTCCGCACAACGGCGCTCTCGATTTGTGCAACCTCGGTGTCGCAATCTTCCATGCCGAGGAGGCCTACGAAGGCGCGAGAGAGATTGCGGACGAAAAGCCTCTCCGCGATATTTTCGCCTATACCGAAGCCCGCAAGGAAACCACGTTCGAAAACAGATCGGCAAGCGTTTGCCTCGTCACAGGTTTCTAACGTACAGAGGGGAATCAGGGCGTCAGGAGTCGGTTTTTCTTTGGGCTCGCGCGGCGGGTCCTTGTCGAGAAACTCAATGTAGACCTTCCACTCACAGTTGCCAGCCAGAGAGCCCGCACGCACGTCAAGTTCTCTGCCGATGCGGCCAAGCCACTCGTTCGCCATCTCCCAAAGACGATATAGTGCGTCGGTACTGTCCATGTTGGGCGCGCCGACAGAGATCCAGAGGTGGAGTACACCTTCATAGACTGAAGTAAGTATTCCTTCGTTCACATGGTCCAAAGAGCCGTAGACGCGCGAGGTAGTTTCGTGACTAAAAAAGGGATTGGCGTGGACGCGCTGGACATCGCACCACCGACCCGTGTTGTCGATTGCGCGGTGCCGATCGTAGCCTTGATCAGATTCAGCACGGACATCTCGCAAGAGGTTCTGCGGAGGGCTGATAGTCAGCGGCTGTGTCGGCGACACCTTACGGTTGATTGAAATTCCTGGCGGTATGAAATGACCATCATTTCGGCGAACCCACGCAATCAGGTTGAGCATACCATTGAGATTGAGGATCTCGACGCCTGCATCCGTAATTGCTTTGAGTCCGTCGAATATGCGCCAGAAATAGGCGGGCTTCATTTCGGATAACCAGCTTAAGCGGACGAGATCCGCAGCCGAAATGGCATGAGAACGCCAATTGGGGTGCTCTGCGCCAATTGTTTCCCGCGTGGCGTATCCCTTCCCCCACCCGCAGCCAATGACGAGGGTCAATCCTTCCTTGAAACCAAGCTGACTAGTACACTTTGCTATTGAGCAATCAATGGACTCTTTTAATGCTTCCGATAGCGGCCCTTCGTCTACACAGGGCGTTTTGAAGCCGCCATCTGCGTGCGATTTTACAGATGGCAGAAAGAGGTGGAATGATATGAAGTATCCTTTATCAACCTCGAAAATGAAGCTCGATATTCGATTATCGCCGGTTTTCTTCCAGAAGATTGGTGCATGCATGGGCCCGCCAAGTAATGGTGTGTGGGCAAAAAGATGAGCATAGCTATTTGCAAGAAAGCGGTCGAAAATATCCACCATTCCTCCGTCGATCACGCAGCCAATTATAAAGTCCCGTGCCGCTACTGACAGTGCCGTCGGAAGTGCGACAGTGATATGCGAGTCCGCATGATATAGCGGATATCTATCTAGGAAGCTGCAACCGACCTGTTGTCCTCGCATTTCCTCTTCCATCTGCGGATGGAAGAGAAACGGTTGGATGTCGGCAGGTTTTATATTTGCCGCGTCGAGTTCGTCAAATGTGATGTTAACTCGGGCAAGCAGGGCATTTCGGCCCGGGAGATGGCGTGGCGACAGGGCGGAGCGCATTTTGTCCGCGCCTAGCTGATAGCGCCGCAAACCGGCCTTCTCGCACACCATATCGGCGATAGCGAGAAGTGAATGGACGCTTCGTTTAATCTGCCAAAATTTGCCCTCGTCGGGCATCGTGGAAATGACGTCCAAGACACGCTGAGTATAAAAGCTGGCGGCCTCCCAAACGCCTTCCAGTATGCGGTAATTTCCGGTGGTATCGTGGACGAGCGATACGAAGACATCTTCCGCCGGATCTTCTCCTGCAACGGCTTTCGATTTTCCGATTTGGAAGAACCAACGCATTGCATGAGCGGTATTTGGTTTCTTCCGTCCTTTGCAGTAGAGGACGGCTAATGCAACCAAAATCTCGAGCCGGATACAGTGCGATTGATAATCCGGAAGGGTCAGAAGGCTTGCCAGAAGCGGAATAGCATTACCTGGATCATAGGTGGCAAGTTCGCGGACTAACACCTTGTTGTCATTGGCTATTTCCTGAATCGAAACAAACAATTCCGACCAGCGCATGCGGTCTTCGAAGATCTCTGCCAGTCTCCTCCCAAGCTCAGGGTCCGGATGTTCCAATTTAATTTCCTCGAGTTCACAATTTCGAGTAGGTAAGTAATCTACAGCATTGTAGCTGTGAGTATATAGTGGCAGCTCATCCTCAACCTAGCTACGATGGAATACTGACGGTTATCCACTGGGTAACCTCCCTGCCTCCGCCGCGGCCCATTCCCCGTCCAAGGGCCAACCCCCGCCAGCCCCGGCTGCCGTGAGTGCCACCGTCCCTGAATTCCCCCTGTGACGCCCGGCACCGCGCCACCTCCCTGACCGTGCCTATCCTGGCCCCAGGCAACCCAGGGGTGGGATCATGGCGCTTCGTCGCGAACCGGTCGATTTGCCTTTCGGGCCCAGGCGCCGCTGGCGGCGGCCGGGGCGTTTCGGCTTCTCCCTGCGCCATCGGGACCGCACGCTCCTGCTGCTCGTCCTCTTCGCCGCGGCGCTGGCCGTCGGCGAGGGGATGCGCGGCCACGATTTCCCGACGCTCGCCGACGTCG
>JACZKS010000176.1 GCA_014859895.1 Rhodospirillales bacterium | reverse complement strand
CGCCGGCACCGTCACGGCGCCCGCGCCAAGGCGCTCGGCCAGGCCGAGGGCGGCGGCGATGCGGTCCTTTTCCTCTTCGCCCAGGCGATCGGCCCGGAGGGAGGAAACGTGAAGCACGGTCCACGGCGCGGCCAGCCGCTCGGCCAGCCGCCGGCCGGCCTCGACGATGCCGGCCCCCTCGGCGCCCTCGCCCACGCAGACCAGCACGCTCCCGCCCGGCCCGGCGGCCGGTTCGCTCCCAAGGCCCGAGGCCAAGTCATCGCTCACGGCACACCCTTTCCGCCGCAAACACCACGCCGGCTATCATATCCGCCGGCCGGCGGCGTTAGGCAAGAGGTCGTTGAGGCGGGGTCGGGGGTGGATGGCGCGCAAGATAGATGTCCTATGCGCAACAATTATTGCGCATAGACTTGAAAATTGCGCATAATGGAGCTAAATTGCGCATAGAAGTTTGTGCGCAACAAAGAGAGGCTTGATGGCAAGGCGTATTCACGACGAGGATTTGCAGGCCATCGAGGAGGCCGTACGGCGCCATCCCGAGGGGATAACGGCGACGGAGATCGCGGGTACGCTGGACTCCGCGCCGCCGCGCCGGACCCTGCAATACCGCCTCAAGTCCCTTGTCGACGGCAAGCGCCTGGTGATGGAGGGCGAAGGCCGCTGGGCGCGCTACCGCGCGGCCCGGATCGAGGCGGCGGCCGGCACGACCGCGGCAAGGGACGGGGCCGAGGGCGACGCCGTGCCGCCGCTCTCAAGGTCCGGCGCGGAAATCCGGGAGTATGTCCGTGGGCCCTCCGAAACCCGCAAGCCGGTTGGCTACAACCGTGCGTTCCTCGATTCCTACCGGCCCAACGACAGCTTCTATCTAACGCCGGCCGAGCGCGCGCACCTTGGCGCGGTGGGCATGCCGAGGATTGCCGAGCAGCCCGCCGGCACGTATGCCAAGCGGATCCTGGGCAGGCTTCTGATCGATCTGTCCTGGAACTCAAGCCGTCTTGAAGGCAACACCTACTCGCTGCTCGACACCAGGCGCCTGATCGATCTCGGCGAAGAGGCGCAAGGCAAGGGACGCCTCGAAGCGCAGATGATCCTCAACCATAAGGACGCGATCGAATTTCTCGTCGACACGGCGGACGAGATCGGCTTCAACCGATACACGATCCTCAACCTCCATGCGCTGCTGGCGAACAACCTGCTTGCCGACCCCGATGCGACGGGCCGGCTCCGCCATATCGGCGTTGGCGTCGAACGCTCGGTTTTCCATCCGCTGGAAGCACCCCAGCTTATCGAAGAGTGCTTCGACCAGATTCTCGCTACGGCCTCGGCAATCGCCGATCCGTTCGAGCAGGCCTTCTTTGTGATGGTGCAGCTTCCCTATTTGCAGCCGTTCGATGACGTCAACAAACGGGTGTCGCGCCTTTCGGCGAACATCCCCCTCATCAAGCGCAATCTTTCTCCGCTGTCCTTCGAGAGCGTGCCGCGCAAGGCCTATGCCGACGCCGTGCTGGGCGTGTACGAAATGAACCGCGTCGAATTGCTCCGGGACGTGTTCATTTGGGCGTATGAGCGTTCCGCCGCGAGCTACGCGGCGATAAGACAGTCGCTGGGCGAGCCCGACCCTTTCCGGCTGCGGCACCGAACGGCGCTGCGCGCGGTCGTCGGCGCGGTCGTTCGCGGTCGTATGGGCAAGAAGCAGGCCGTCGCTCACGTCGGCGCATGGGCACGGGAGTCGATCGAACCGGCGGAGCGCGAGCGGTTCCAGGAGACCGCCGAAAGCGAACTCATGAGCTTGCACGAAGGAAATTTCGCGCGCTACCAGATCAGGCCTTCCGAATTCGCGGCATGGCGGGAGGCATGGAACAGGTGAGCATCCATACCGGCGATCCCGCAGTTCCGCCACGTCAAGCTGCTGGAGGAGCGGGGGTAAGGCTGGGGACATATCGGAGAGTTCGACAACAGGGGCCGTGCTTGCCTTACTGACGGCGTCTCCTTTGGGGGGTGACAACATGCCCGAAGCCCTGACAATCATTTTCAAGGTCGGCATGACCGTGGCTTTTGGCGTCGGACTTATCGCGTGGTTCGCCGGGTTGTTGTTTGCCCTCAGGATGGTTCATCAGGCGCGTCCGAGGGTGGGCGTATGGACATCCCAGATGCGTTGGAACCCCTTCAAATTGCTTTGGATGCCCTCGCCTCTGACCGACGATGGCCGCTCCTCCCGGCGAAAATGCCTGCGAGCGGAAACGATTTTCGCTGCCTCCGTGGGGCTCGGGCTCGTCTCCGGTTTGATCGCTGACTGGCGATGAAGGGGACGTCGAAAGTTGGGCCTGTGGAAGGTCAGGAGTCCCGCGCGATGACGCGGCCCGCGCCTCCGTGGAGCACGCGCACGTCGAAAACCTGCGGGGGCTCCCACGGCATGGCGAAATTGTTTTTCCTGAGGTCGGCGAGCCGGATGTAGCGCATCTTGGCGATCACGTTGGCCTTCACCTGGATCAGGCGGAATCCCTGGAAGGTCGGCGCCTTGAACGGCCGGGGCAGCGGGGTGAGCCCCTCGAACGCGCCGCGGGCGAAGCCGCGATCGCTCTCGATCACCGGACGATACTTCTGGGGCGGATTGGTGATGCGATAGAACGTTCCGAACCGCTGCCGGTTCTCGATCGGGCCCAGCGACGACGTCTGCGCATGGAGGGGACGGTGCCTCTGCCACCAGCCCCGAGGGTCGGTGGCGGCGTTCAGCGGATCGGCATAGGGCGGCGTTCGCGCCCGCCCCGATTCCGTGGCCGGGACAGTTTCCCTCCCGCCGGGATTGCGGTGATCGCGCACCACGCCGATCGCCGGGGGCAACGGCGCGCCATCGACGATCTCGACGGCGATCATCGCATCCTGCGGCAGTTGCAGGAGCCCCGGCAGGTTCTTCGTCGGATACCAGCTTCGCGGGTTCTCGGAGTAGAAGTCCATGAAGAACTCGAACCCGCCGCCGGTATGGCGGAACCGGTGCTCGACGTAACGGTGAACGTGGCCGCACAGGATCAGGTCGACCGGACGAGGCAGCCCGACCCCGGCGCAGACTTCGAGGAACTCGCGGTTGCCGTTCCAGCCGATGCCGACGTTCAGACCGTCCTCGGTCGTGCCGGTCTTGAAGTGGCGGGTGCCCGTCGCCGTCCAGGTCGCCCCGTTCAGACCGTTGCGGGCAATGTAGGCCTGGGTGAGCGCCGGCGCGGCGGTCGGGTGGATCGTTTCTCGCAGATAGAACGGGTACTCGCCGCCGGCAGGCGAGATCGCCGGCGCATGGATGCCGACGATCACGGTACCCTCCGCGCCCGCCTCGTGGATGGCCTCGCGCAGCAGGGCGAGTTGCGGCTCGCCGAAGCCGATCGAGTTCGGCCCCGTCCCCGACATCAGCCGCTTGGTCGACTCGTTGGTCGTCTTCGTCACCAGTTCGAGGATGAAAGCGGCATTGCCTGGATTGCCGGGAATACCTTCGTCCATCTTGGTATCGAGGACGACCAGCCGGTTCTTGCCGAGAGGGACCACATAGTCGGTCTTGTCGGTGAAGTAGGTGTCGAAGAACTTGTAAGCATTGCGGGTCTGATCCGTCATCAGCTGGCGGACCGCCGCCTCGGCGTCGGTCAGTCCGAAGGTCGGCGTCTTCTCGGCCTGCAGCGAAATGGCGTCGCTCTCCAGCAGGTTGTGCGAGGCGTATTCGTTGATCGCCTTGTCGTTGTCGCCGCCGGGAACGTCGACGTTGGCGCGCAGGTGGTAGGGATGGACCCGGTAGTCGTGATTGCCCATGGTCGCGAAGAAGGGGAGGCGCAGCGGCTCGCCGGCCGGCCCTCCGCCGGGCAGGGGCTGGCCGAGGATCAGCTGGCGCAGCATGGCGAAATTGTCGGCGAGGCCGGCATCGCCGTCTTCCTTGGCGTAGTCGACCAGATCCCCCGTCGCCATCACCGCATCGGCCAGGCCCAGGGCGTGCAGCTTGTTCGCGTAGCGGATGAAATCGCGGAAGTTGTCCTGGAAGTTGGAGTAGTTGGCGGCGGCGTCGGTGAGCCCGCCCTGCTGGAGGCGGGCGCGGAAGCCGTCGTTGCGCTTGCTGATGTGGATGTCGGTGACGTGCAGCAGCCCGAAGTCGTCCCACGCCTTCTTGGCATAGAAGCAGTGCGGCGAAATGGCATACCGATTGCCGTTCGGAAGCTGGCACGTCAGGTCGTAGAGGGTGCGATCGGTCAACGAGGCCCCGGCCACCGACAGCGGAACCTTGACGTCCACCTGGAACGTCCCCGCGACGTGGGCGTTGCCGACGACCATGGGGAGCGGCGCGCCGGAGCGGCCGACCGGCGCCACGGCATAGCGGCCCTGCAGGACCTCGGCGTAGGCGTTGGGCTGCGCCGCCACGATGGCGTCGTGGTCCTCCTTCATGATGAGCGCCCATCGCATGATCAGATCGAAGGGCTGGGGCGCCGCCCCGCCGATGTCGACGATCTCCGGCCGCCCCATCAGCGGCGGGGCGAGGAAGCCGGTGACGACGCGCCACTTGTCTCCGGCGCGGCGGGCATAGATGACGCCCCGCTCGAAGAACGCCGCCTGGCCGCCCGCTATCGGGATGTTGCTGGTGATCGGCAGCCCGATCGCCGGCCCCTGCCGATAGCGGCCATGGATCGCCCCGGAGATCGCGCAGCCGCCGGTGCCCGACGTCCAGAAGATCTCTCCCCACTCGAAAAGGCTTCGCGGGGGCGTTCCCGGAATCTCGTCCGTTCTCGGATAGCCGAGTTCGCGGACCCCGGTTGCCGGGTTCGGCCCGGGCCCGCCCTGGGCGAGATAGACGCCGAGGATGCCGCCGTGCACCTCGTTGGCCCCGGTGTTCGGGTGGAAGTAGATGTTGCCATGCTGGTAGCGGCGCACCCGGCCGCCGGAGTGCTCGTTTTCCTCGGGTCCCAGCGGGGCTCCCAGGTCCAGTCCCCGGCTTTTCAGTTGGGCATGTTTCTCATCGATTTTGCTCATGCGCGTTCTCCCCGACTTTCCCGGCCGCGCGTTTGCGCGAAGGGCCGTCGATGACGCCGATGGGATTCCGCAGACCTGCGTCTGCTGATTACTATCATTTCAATTATGGTACATCAAACGGGCGAAGCGCGGAAGTACCGCATCTCTCCACACGGAGAGCAGGTGGGGCCGCCCCCTAGGAATCCCAACCTGCGTTCTCACGGCAGACGGTGCAGTTATTCGGCAGGGTCCGCTTTCGGGAACCCTCGCCGGCCCGCGGATCGACTGCCATGGACGCGAGCTGCCGTCCGGCTTGGGCGCAACCAAGGTCGCCATTGGTTCACAATCGGACTAACGGCCTGGGTTCACCGCCGCTCCACTTCCACCCCCCCTCAA
>JACZKS010000175.1 GCA_014859895.1 Rhodospirillales bacterium | reverse complement strand
CGGCCGGGGGGCAAACTTCCTGAGCGAATCGTTGCGCTCCACAGACAATCCGGAGTAGCAATAAAAGAAACGAAGTGGGGAAGGGCAGGGGGCATGGCCGAGACGTTCTTCGAGCATCCGATCCTCAATTCGCCCTACAAGTACCCGAGCCGGCATTGGGCGCTGGATGCCGACGGGCAGCCGACCAACGTCATCGCCGAATTCCGCCGTCGTTCCGACCTCATTACGCCGGTACCGAAGCCGAAGAAGCAGCGTCGGCGCAAGGGCCAGATCGAAATGGTCCTGGGCTCCGGTGACGGCCTGTCGACCGAGGAGCAGGAGTACAACCCGACCCCGATCATCAACAAGGTGCGCGGCCACGTCGACGACTGGCGCAAGCTGCCGAATCCCAACGACTGGATGGTGACGCCGGAAACGGCGCGGCTTCTCAAGCACTGGCGGCACCACGAGTTTCAGGGCGTCCGGCCCTTCTTTTGCCAGATCGAAGCGGTCGAGACCGCCATTTGGCTTACCGAAGTGGCTCCCCACCTGGGGGCGCGCGGCGACGAGTTTTGGGATTATCTGCGGCGCGCCAACGAGAAGGCCAACCCCGAACTTCTGCGCCTGGCGCTCAAGCTCGCCACCGGCACCGGCAAGACCACCGTGATGGCCATGCTGATCGCCTGGCAGACCGTCAACGCGGTGCGCTACCCCAACAGCAAGCAGTTCACCCGGGGCTTCCTGGTCGTCTCCCCCGGCATCACCATCCGCGACCGGCTGCGGGTGCTGCTGCCGAACGATACGGAGAACTACTACCGCAACCGCGAGATCGTGCCGTCCGACATGCTGGGCGACATTCAACGGGCCGAGATCGTCATCACCAATTTCCACGCCTTCAAGCTGCGCGAGCGCATCGACATTTCGAAGGGCACGCGCGCCGCCCTCGAAGGCTGGCGCGGCGACAAAGTGCAAACGCTGGAAACCGACGGCCAGATGTTGCAGCGCGTCATGCCCAAGCTGATGGGCATGAAGAACATCGTCGTGCTGAACGACGAGGCGCACCACTGCTACCGCGAGAAGGTCAAGGATGCCGTCGAGGAAAGCGACGACCTGAAGGGCGAGGAAAGGGTCGAGGCCGAGAAGAACAACGAGGCCGCCCGCCTGTGGATTTCCGGCCTGGAGGCGGTGAAGCGCAAGATCGGCCTCCGCATGGTTTACGACCTGTCGGCGACGCCTTTCTTCCTGCGTGGCTCGGGGTACGCCGAAGGGACCCTCTTTCCCTGGACGCTTTGCGACTTTTCGCTGATGGACGCCATCGAGTGCGGCATCGTCAAGCTGCCGCGCGTGCCGGTCGCCGACAACGTGCCGGGGGGCGACACCCCGAAATTCCGCAACCTTTGGGAGCACATCGGCAAGGCGATGCCGAAGAAGGGCCGCGGCTCGGGAAAAGTGGGAGACGCGCTGAGCCTCCCGACCACGTTGTTGACCGCGCTCGAAGCGTTGTACGGCCACTATCGGAAGACCTTCGACCTGTGGAAGGAGGCCGACCTCGACATGCCGCCGGTCTTTATCGTGGTGTGCAACAACACGTCCACGTCGAAGCTGGTCTACGACTACATCTCGGGCTTCCATCGCCAGAACGAGGACGGCACAACCACCCTTGAACAGGGCCGATTGGCTCTCTTCCGCAACTACGACGACGACGGCGAGCGGCTGGCGCGGCCGCGCACGCTCTTGATCGATTCCGAGCAGCTTGAGTCGGGCGAGGCGCTGGACAAGGACTTCCGCGAGATGGCGGCCGACGAGATCGAGCGCTTTCGCCGCGAGATGGTGGCCCGTACCGGCGATGCCCGGGCGGGCGACAATATCACCGACCAGGACCTGTTGCGCGAAGTGATGAACACGGTCGGCAAGAAGGACCGCCTGGGCGATTCCATCCACTGCGTGGTTTCGGTTTCCATGCTGACCGAGGGCTGGGACGCCAACACGGTAACCCACATCCTGGGCGTGCGCGCCTTCGGCACCCAGCTTCTCTGCGAGCAGGTGGTGGGGCGTGGCCTGCGCCGCCAGAATTACGAGTTGAACGAGGAAGGGCTGTTCGACGTCGAGTACGCCGACGTGCTGGGCGTTCCCTTCGACTTCGCCGCCAAGCCGGTGGTCTCGGCCCCGGTCAAACCGCGCGAAACGGTGCGCGTCCATGCCGTGCGGCCGGATCGCGACCCGCTGGAGATCGTCTACCCGCGCGTGACGGGCTATCGCGTCGAATTGCCCGAAGACCGCCTGGAGGCGAAGTTCGGCCCCGACGCCGGCCTCGACCTAACGCCGGAGATGGTGGGGCCATCGGTGACCCAGAACCAGGGCATCGTGGGGCGAGGCGTCGACCTGACGGTGACGCACCTCAAGGACATACGCCCCGCCACCATCTGTTATCGACTGGCGTACCATCTCCTCTATAAGAAGTACCGCGACCCCGGTTCCGAACCAAAGCTGCACCTCTTCGGACAGTTGAAGGGCATTGTCCGGCAGTGGCTCGACGGCGGCCACCTTCGTTGCATTGGCGGCACCTTTCCGGCCCAAGTGCTCTATCCCGAGATCGCCGAAATGGCGGCCGAGCGCATCAAGCAGGCGATCACCGAAACGCTGGCCGGAGATCGGCCGGTCAAGGCAATCCTCGATGCCTATAACCCGACGGGGTCCACCACCTACGTTAACTTCAACACGTCGAAGACGCTGCGCTGGCTGACCGACCCGCGCAAGTGCCACGTCAACTGGGTCATCTGCGATTCCGACTGGGAAGCCGAGTTCTGCCGGGTCGCTGAAAGCCACCCTCGCGTGCTGGCTTACGCCAAGAACCAGAACCTCGGCCTGGAAGTGCCCTACCTGATGGGTTCCCGGCCCCACAAGTACATCCCCGATTTCGTCGTTCGGGTGGACGACGGCCGGACCGACGCCTTGAACCTGATCGTCGAGATCAAGGGTTTCCGGGGCGAGGACGCCAAGGAGAAGGCCAACACCATGCGCGCCTATTGGGTGCCGGGGGTCAACAACCTAGGCCAGTTCGGCCGCTGGGCCTTCGCCGAGTTCCGCTCAGTCTACGAGATACAGTCCGACTTCGACAAGCTGATCGAAATTCTATGCGCCGAGAGGGTCCTGGCATGAAGGCGAAATCGCAGCCCTCGGTTGACAAGCCTGGCACCAAGTGGCGCAAGGATCTGCTCTATTGGGCGGTCGTGGAGCATTATCGCACGTGGCTAAACTTCGACGGGATCGAACTCAAGCAGGTAGCCGCCAATAAAGGTATTCTCGATGGCGCCACCGTTCGCCGGGTCGCCAAGGAGTACAAGGTCAACCGCGGTATCCGCAAAGCTCCTGTTAAAGGGGGGCCGGATAAATATGCGAATGCCATTGCTCGTGGAATATCCAAGTTGGCAAAGAACAATTGGCCGACCAGCCTAGCCGCTCGTTCGACCACCTGTGCAGCGTTTGCCCTGGCTGTGAAGAAGAATTACACGAACGGAGAGCAGGTTTCTGCCGTGACCAAGCTCGTGTGGTTTGTCAGGCCCAAAGGTTGGACGCTTTTTGACAGCCATGTCTCGATAGCCCTAGGCCTGAAAGCCCAAAGCACCGCCGGAACAATGACGGCATATTACTCAGAACTGACAAGACGACGCTTCGGCTGGTATGCAGCGCAAATTAACAAGACCCTAAAAGGCCGTGGCTTTCCGATGCTTTTCGGCGAACGCGTGATCGACAAGTTTCTGTGGTTCGTCGGCGCCGGCAGAGTCACGACGAAGCAGCAGAAACAGACCTGTCAATATTTCCTGGAATGCCTGCCCTATGCCACGCGAAGGCGGCTCAAGGCGGCGGCAAACGCTGTCGCCAATGCTCACGCAAAAGGGCTGTTGAAGTAGAACGAGGAAAATGCCTGATGGCCCGATCCCCCAAGAAACCCATTGAAGTCGAGGCGCTGAACCATAAGGGGGCCAAGCGGCGCAATATCCCGACGGCGGAATTCGAGTCCGTCATGCGGGCCGAGGACAAATCGCCCGTCCAGTTGGCCTACGGGCGGCGCAATCGCGACCTCGACCCCCAGCTCGTCTGGCGCGGCAAGGACGAGCAGGATGAGTCTGACCTCATCGTCCAGGCTCCGCCCCTCTATATCCAGGAGAAGGTGCACCCCAAGGTCATCATCGACGACCTGAAGCGCGAGACCAAGGTGCGCACCGAGAAGGCGGCGCCGACGCTCCCCGACCTGTTCGCCGACTTCAACGGCCTGCCTGATCCCGCCGCCAAGACGGAGTTCTACAAGCACGATCAGAATTGGTCGAACCGCATGATCCTGGGGGATTCCCTTTCGGTGATGGCCAGCTTGGCCGAGCGCGAGGGACAGCGCGGGCAGGTGCAGTGCATCTATTTCGACCCGCCCTATGGCATCAGGTTCAACTCCAACTTCCAGTGGTCGACCACCAGCCGCGACGTCAAGGACGGTGCCAAGGACCACGTGACGCGCGAGCCCGAACAGGTGCGCGCCTTTCGTGACACTTGGCGCGATGGCATCCACTCCTACCTGACCTATCTCCGTGAGCGCCTCACGGTGGCCCGTGACCTGCTCGCCGACAGCGGTTCAATATTCGTGCAGATCGGCGACGAGAATGTCCACCGTGTGCGGGCATTGATGGATGAGGTGTTCGGCGAGGAGAACTATGTCTCCCAAATCGTATTCTCGAAAACCGCTGGAGCCACGTCTGAGTTTCTGGCCGGCACTTACGATATTCTTCTCTTCTATGCTCGCAAACGAGAAGCACTGAAGTTTCGAGTGCCGATGACTACAAAGCAAATCGGCGGTGCCGGCGGGTCTGCATATAAGAGACTTCTCCTGCCAGACCTTTCTACTCGCGCACTGACGGCGCAGGAGATCGCGGGCACTGAACCGCTGCCCCCGGGTAGCCGCGTGTTTCGCGTGGATAATCTCACAAGCCAGAGCGTAGGACGCGATAAGGGGGAAGGTGCCGCGTCGTGGTTCCCCGTTGAATTCGAAGGAAAGACGCTCCGACCATCAGAGAAAGTTCGCTGGAAGACCAATCAACTTGGAATGTCTAGGCTCAATCAAGCGGGGCGCTTGAGCGCAACCTCGTCTGGCCTTTATTACGTCAGGTACTTCGAGGACTTCGCTGCGTTCCCTGAGCATGACGTCTGGTCGGACACAGGGATAGCGGGTTTTGCGTCAGACAAGCGCTACGTGGTCGAGACATCTCCCAAGGTCATCGAGCGCTGCATCTTGATGACCACCGATCCCGGCGATTTGGTGCTGGACCCCACCTGCGGGTCCGGCACCACGGCCTATGTCGCCGAACAGTGGGGGCGGCGGTGGATCACCATCGATACCTCGCGAGTCGCATTGGCGCTGGCGCGCTCGCGCCTGATGGGCGCGCGCTATTCCTATTATCTGTTGGCCGACAGCCCCGAAGGGCTTAGGAAGGAAGGTCAGGTCACCCGCACGCCGCCCAAGGAGCGGCCGACCCATGGCGACATCCGCCAGGGCTTCGTCTACGAGCGGGTGCCGCACATCACGCTCAAATCCATCGCCAACAACGCCGAGATCGACGTCATTTGGGAAAACGCGCAGGAATCGCTGGAGCCATTGCGCAGCCAATTGAACAAGGCGCTGGGAAAGGCTTGGGAGGAGTGGGAAATCCCCCGCGAGGCCGAGGCCAAGTGGCCGGCCGCCGCCAGGGAGGCCCACGCCAAGTGGTGGGAAGCGCGGATCGCTAGGCAGCGCCAAATCGATGCCTCCATCGCCGCCAAGGCTGAATTCGAATACCTTTACGACAAGCCCTATGCCGACAACTCACGCGTCCGCGTGGCCGGCCCCTTTACGGTGGAAAGCCTGAGCCCGCATCGTACGCTGACCGTGGATTGGGACGACAAGCTGGTCGGCGGTGGCTTGCGCGAAACCGGGCCGGGCCATCCCTACGACGGGCCGGAGCCGGATCGTGATTTCGCCGCCATGATCCTGGAGAACCTGCGCGTCGCAGGGGTGCAGCAGACGCAGAGGGCCGACCGCATCACCTTCACCAGTCTGGTCGGCTGGCCCGGCCATTTCATCTGTGCCGAAGGGCGGTTCATGGAGGGCGAGGCCGAGAAGCGGGCCGGCGTTTTCATCGGCCCCGAATTCGGCACAGTCTCACGCCCCGACCTGGTGGTGGCGACGCGCGAGGCCGGGGACGCCGGCTTCGATGTGCTGATCGCCTGCGCCTTCAACTACGACGCCCATTCGGCCGACTTCGACAAGCTGGGCCGCATTCCCGTGCTCAAGGCGCGCATGAACCCCGACCTGCACATGGGCGGCGAGCTGAAGGCCACCGCCTCGGGGAATCTCTTTGTCATCTTTGGCGAGCCCGACATCCGGATCGAGAAAGTCGACGATGGCCAGATCCGCGTGAAGATCGAGGGCGTCGACGTGTTCAAGCCGCAGACCGGCGAGGTCGTCTCGGAAGGCCCCGAGGGCATCGCGCTGTGGATGCTCGACACCGACTACAACGAAGAAAGCTTCTTCGTGCGCCACGCCTATTTCCTTGGCGCCAACGACCCCTATAAGGCACTGAAGACGACGCTCAAGGCCGAGATCGACCAGGAGGCGTGGGAAAGCCTCTATTCCGACACCTCGCGCCCGTTCGCCAAGCCCTCGACGGGCCGCATCGCGGTGAAGGTCATCAACCACCTGGGCGACGAGGTGATGAAGGTGTTTGCGGTGGGGTGATGTCGGATCGACGACGGGGGGGGCAGGGTCCAGCGCGTCACTCCGGCTGCCCCGGAAATACTCACGTTCGCTTAGGAACTTTCGCAAAGGGGGCTTGGCGAACGAGGTGAAAAAATTGGGGGAGGGAAAAATTGATTACTGTAGCGGCCACATACATCCACATCGCCCGGCATATCTATGAGGAACCAGATTTTCGCGCAAAGCGGGCGACCTTTGAGAGGGGGCTGGTCGTTTCAGCCCGTGCGCTGTACGGGCCAAACATCAACATCAATTTTTCTCTTGATGAAGGCGGTACTTTTCTGAACGTTCTGGTGGGCGCCGCCGCACTAGCTACCATATTCTCTCAAGGCCCGGATGCCTTGGACAACGCCATAAAATGCGGTGAAACGGCGCTGGAATTCGGGAATCAGGTTATTCAGCAAGTATACGAGAGCTTTGAAGTATCTGCGCAAGATATTGTGTGGAAACAGCGCAGAATGGGGGACGCAAAAAGAATCGTCTCCATTGCCGAGAATGCAAAAAAAATCAGACAGAAAAACCTCCCGCAGTGGGAGGTCGCCCAAGCCAAGGATGCCATACAGCGAGATCTATTTCACCTGGCCAATAAAGCGTCAAGTACCCCCGAAGCGTCAGTCGCTCAGATTCTTTCCCCTCTTTTTGAAGAGCTTTCCCGTGACATTCTGCCCCCTTCTCCGAATGAGCCCGAGCCGACTTCATCACCCATTGCGGCACTGCCACCGCGAACTCGGGAAAGCGAGGAGGACGCCTTTCCGAATTGCGAATATTTACCAGAATTAGTTCCGAGCCCACCGGAGGATATTTCAATCGCGCGGCGTGAGCGGGCTCCTGCTCGCGCAATACCTCCAGTGAGATGGGAGCGCAAATCGGCTGCCGGTTTTGGACCGGGCCCATCCCGCGCGCCGCTTCGCAAGGCGGTGCGACGTCGCATATACGAAACGACGCTGACGACTTAGGTTAGCGACTCTTCAACGTTGGGAATTGACGCCCGATCCTTTCCCAACCCCCCCCGCTAAGAAAGGATAACGCCCTATCCTTTCCTAACGCCCGGTATCACCATGCCGCAATTCTTCAAGAATCCGACAGAAACCGCCTTGGCCGATCTCATTCGGCAATGCGGCGCCCTGCGCGGTTTGGCGGTGCGGGGAACGCGGCGTTTCACCGTCTGGCCGGCGGACCAGAACTGGCACGTCGAGATGGCGGGCCACCTGGAGGGCATCGGCGAGATCGATCCGAATGCCGCCCTCGACCGGCTGGTCATCGCCGACGTCGCCGATGCCTGGTTCCTCTATCGCGACGAACCCTGAGGCCGACCGGCCGGCCTCGGCGATGGGCATCCCTGCCATGGTCGGTCAGTCGCCGTTGACGATGGCCTCGGCGGCCGTCAATTGCTCCATGATCCATGGGAATCCAGGCGCCTCGCCGTGGATCATCCCCTGCATGGCCGCGTAGTCTTTCTCGACGGCGCTACGGAGCGCCGGCTGGGGGACGACGTGGATGGTGCCCGGGGTCGCCTCGTCGAACCGCTTCCAGGCCTGGCGGAAGGCGGCGAGGTTGTGGTCCCGGACCGCCGCCAACAAGGCATGGTCGGCCAGGGCGGCGCGGCCCGTATTCGTCGCCGTCATCAGGGCGACGTCGTAGTAATGGCGCGACAGGCGATCCGTGTCGGCGGGAAGCCTGCCCTCGTCCCGCTGCCCGCAAAAGGCTCCGTGAAGGATCAACAGCTTTTCCAGGTAGGTGCGCTCGGGCCTGATGGCGGCGATGCCCTCCACCTTCAACGCCCAACCGCCCAGTTCCCCGGCGATGTAGGGCGTGACCGCGCACGGGCAGGCCGGGTCCATGGCGGACCTGGCGCCGCACTCGATCTTCACGCGGGGCCGCACATAGGAAAGATCGGCGGCCGGGTAGAGGGTCGGATATTCGATCAGGAGAGTGGCCGCATCCGGGTCGTCCGGGTCGCGGTCCATGCGGCAGGCCGGAGCATGGCGCCCCAATGCCGCCTCGATGGCTTCGCGGAGGTCGCCCAGGACATAGGTCGAGCAGGCCGCCTTCAGTTCGTCGAACCGCTGGGCGCGTTTCTTCCCCGAAAGCCGGCTTTCGGGGTTGGCGGGGTCGCCTTCGCCCTCGAAGCCGAGGCCGGCGCGATCGATGACGATGTCGATGTCTTCCGAGAACCGCTTGATGAGGCCGAACGCCTTCGACAGCGACGTTCCCCCCTTGAACAGCATGCCGTGGAGGCCGCCCGGCAGCCGGTGGTAGAGCAGGTCGAGGACGAAGCAGACCCACAGATCCTTTTCGATGTAGGCGGCCATCGTGTCGAGACGAACCGCCGCCGCCGCGAACACGTCGCGCCGATCCGCCGGCGGGAGGGACTGGAAGCGATGGAAGGCCTCGATCATGCGGCGGCGGTCCGGCCGCCCGCGACGGCCCGCGCAATCGGCGCAGCCCAGCCCGGCAGGTGGCGGCTGTGCCGGGAAAGATCACGCTTCACGTCATCGGGAAGCCGGCGGCAAAGGATCGCCGCCACCCGGGGGTCCTGGCCGGCCCGCCGCCCCAGCCAGCGGAGCGCCAGGAAGACCGGCGCCGACCGTTTCCCCGCCCAATGCATCACGCCGGGGCCGGCGTGGCGCAGCCGGATGGTGCCCCCGCCGATCTTCACGGTCCTCGTCGCCCCGTCCGTTATGAAGGACGCCCGGGCCGGCACGGCGTTCGTAAGGCCAAGCTGGTTGGCGGCCACCATGCCGTCCGGCATGATCCGGATGCTGTCCCGCCGGGCGACGGCGGCAACCGCCGCATCGATATCGACCGGGGCGGGGGAACCAAGGATGCGGCTCATCCGGGGCAGGTCATAAAGCCCGCGCCCGACCCGACGCAGTTTTCCCGCCTTCATCAGGCGCGACAGGGCCTGATCGACCGCCGCCCGGCCGCCCAGGTCGAGGAAATCCTTGGCCGCGCAGACCCACCGGCCGCGGCCGCGGGATCGCGCGCGGCGCATGATTTTATCGGCAATGCCGGTCATTCCAGCCTCCATGAACCATCCGTTTGATGTCAGAAATATAAGATG
>JACZKS010000174.1 GCA_014859895.1 Rhodospirillales bacterium | reverse complement strand
CTCAGCGGTCAAGCGCGGCAACGAGCAGCTCGAGCGCTTTGAAAAGGCCAACAAGGGTTGACCGGGGTGAATTCACCCGAGTGACGTGACGCGGGCGGGCGCTGAGAGGCGCCCGCCGCGTTTTTTGCCCGATCCAATTTTTGCAAGCCGATCATCGTGTCCGTCGAAAAGCGCGTTCTGTTTCGGTCCAGCTGGTTGCCCTGGGTGCTGATTGCCCCCCAGGTGGCGGTGATCAGCATTTTCTTCTTCTGGCCCGCCGGGCAGGCGCTGGTCCAGTCTTTGCAGCGCCAGGACATCTTCGGGACCTCGACCGAATGGATCGGACTGGAGAATTTCCAGCGACTGTTCAGCGACCCTTACTATTGGGACTCGTTCCAGACGACCGCGGTCTTCTCGGTCCTGGTAGCCGGCCTGGGGATCACGCTCTCCCTGTTGCTGGCGGTAATGGCCGATCGCGTGATTCGCGGCGCCACCTTCTACAAGTTGCTGCTGATCTGGCCCTATGCGGTCGCCCCGGCGGTGGCCGGCGTACTCTGGCTGTTCATGTTCGCGCCCAGCGTCGGCGTGGTGGCGTGGTGGCTGCGTGCGAGTGGCTTCCAATGGAACCACGTGCTCAACGGCACCCACGCGATGGGGCTGATCGTGATGGCTGCAGTGTGGAAGAACATCTCGTATAACTTCCTGTTTTTCCTGGCCGGCTTACAGTCGATTCCCAAGTCGCTGATCGAGGCGGCGGCGATCGATGGCGCCGGACCCTGGCGCCGCTTCTGGACGATCACTTTCCCTCTGCTCTCGCCGGTGGCCTTCTTCCTGCTGGTGATGAACGTCGTCTACGCATTCTTCGATACCTTCGCGATCATCGACTCGGCCACCGAGGGCGGCCCGGGCAAGGCCACCTCGATCCTGGTCTACCGGCTCTACTACGATGGCTTCAAGGCGATGGACCTGGGCAGTTCGGCAGCACAGTCGGTGGTGCTGATGGCCATCGTCGTCGGGCTTACCGTGGTGCAATTCCGCTACATCGAACGCAAGGTCAATTACTGAGGTAGCACGATGGTTGAACGTCGCCCCTGGACTACCGCGCTGTCGCATCTGGTGCTGCTGATCGGCATCGCGATCGTGGCCTTTCCGGTTTACCTGACCTTTGTCGCCTCGACGCACGAGCGCTCCGAGATCGTTCAGGCCCCGATGTCGCTGGTGCCCGGCGATCAGATGGTGGAGAACTACCAGACTGCGCTCACTGGCACCGGGAGCGGGCCGGGATCGAAGGCGCCGGTGGCGCGCATGATGTTCGTCAGCCTGGTAATGGCGCTGACCATCTCGATCGGCAAGATCGCCATCTCGCTGCTCTCGGCGTTCGCGATCGTGTATTTTCGCTTTCGCTTCAAGATGTTCATCTTCTGGGCGATCTTTGTCACCCTGATGCTGCCGGTGGAGGTCCGGATCGGTCCGACCTACCAGGTGGTCTCCGACCTCGGGATGCTCAACAGTTTCGCGGGCCTGACGATTCCCTTGATCGCCTCGGCGACCGCGACTTTCCTTTTCCGCCAGTTCTTCATGACCGTGCCTGACGAGTTGGTCGAGGCCGCCCGCGTCGATGGCGCCGGGCCGATGCGTTTTTTCAAGGACATCCTGATTCCGATGTCGTCGACCTCGATCGCGGCGCTGTTCGTTATCCAGTTCATCTACGGCTGGAACCAGTATTTGTGGCCGCTGCTGATCACGACCGACGAGAAGATGTATCCGGTGGTGATCGGCATCCAGCACATGATCGCCGGCGGCGATGCTGCCAACGAGTGGAATCTGGTCATGGCCACCGCCATGTTGGCGATGATTCCGCCGGCGCTGGTGGTGCTCTCGATGCAGCGCTGGTTCGTCAAGGGTCTGGTCGATTCCGAGAAATAGCCCCCAAGGCGCGAGTCGGCATAACGTAATCTCCAAGGATAGGCATGGCTTCGATTTCCATTCGCAATGTGTCCAAGGTCTATGGCCACGGGTCACACGCCAACAAGGTGATTCACGGCGTCAGCGCCGAGATTGCCCATGGTGAATTCATTGTCATCGTCGGCCCGTCGGGTTGCGGCAAGAGCACGCTGCTGCGCATGGTCGCGGGGCTGGAAGAAATCACCGAGGGCGAGATTGCGATCGGGCCGCGCGTGGTCAACGACATCGAGCCGGCGCAGCGCGACATTGCGATGGTGTTCCAGAACTACGCGCTCTATCCGCATATGAGCGTCTACCAGAACATGGCCTACGGCCTCAAGATT
>JACZKS010000173.1 GCA_014859895.1 Rhodospirillales bacterium | reverse complement strand
GCCTCAGGGCGCCATCGCCAGATCATGGCTCTTGTTCTTGCTGCCGCCCAGGTCGCGGAGAAGGATGTTGCGCTCCGTCATTCGCGGCGGCTCGCGCTACCTCCGATGGGCTTCATGCGGCAAGGTGCCCGTCATCCGCATCCGGTTCAGGCGTCATAATTGGCCACGGTTTGCCCGACTCCAGATCGGGATGGCGTGGTTCTCCCTCCGGTGTACCGCTCTCGTCACGTTCCCTGTCGATCTCCCTGAGAACACGCGCCGCAGCATCATTCGGTCCGCCATCGGTCGTCATCGCCAATAGCTTTTGTCGCAACTCGGTCGCGGGAACAGGCAGCACGTCGAACGCGCCTTCCCAATGGTCGGAGGGGACGTGCTCGGTAACGGCCCCTCGTATCGTCCGCCAAGAGATCAGTGGACGCTTGAGCTTGTTCTCAAGTTCGACAAGAAGCAGCAACCCCTCCGGGTCATCTCCCTCGGAGATGGCGCGTGCAAGCAGGGCCGTCCGGAGGTGGCCCTCTTTGAGAAGAGCGTACGCGTGCGCGCGCACTTCCGGATGTACATTCAGTAGGCCCGCGAGTTCTTGCGAGAGGTGCCAGCCATCATGTCCACGGACTTCTATTTTGCCGTCCATGACGAGATCGAGATAGCGCCACGCCGACGATTCTGTGCCCCTGCGGAGAATCGCACTACGCCACGCATGGTTGCCGTAGAACGACGCATCGTTTTCGGCTAGCTTGAACAATGCCTCTTCGACTTCCGCGGACGGCGCAAACTCAGAAGCGCGGATCATCTCTTCAAGGAAGTGCGGATCGCGCTGCGGCTCAGGGAACGCCTTAATCATTTCCGCGAGGCGTAGTGGATGATCGGTGAAGGGAAGAAGCTTTAGCCACGCCTTCAACTGCCAGCCGCCTTCGGTCAGAATCCATCTGTACTTTTTCGCATCCTCGAAGACATCATCAATCCCGGCTTTTACCATAGCGAACGGAATCGTTTCACCGGACAGCACGAGGTTCAGGACAAGGTTTGCGCGGGCTGCTTGGGGAGCCAGCGACAGGAGGGCTTGAATCGCATCAGCCCGTTCGCCGTGCGGTAGACGCGCCGCTTGAATACCCAGCCGCACTGCGTGCTTGTTTTGCACATCGTTCGCACCAGCCGCGATCAGCGGCTCGATTGCATCAAAGATGGCTTCGGCTTCGGCACAGGTCAGCGTGGGACGGGCCGCACGCACTGCGCGCCTTTCCTCTACGCGCGAAAAGTCCAAGTTTCCCTGGAAGCGCCCGTCTACGTCCCTAGGCTCGTGAGCCTCGATCCACTGGACCTTGAGCACGCGGGCGGCGGTTTCACCGAAATGCTCATCGGGAAGATATTCCACCATGAGTGAGGTGGTCTCAGGTGCTTTGATCGCCGTGAGCGCTTGCTGATAACGGTTCGTATGCAGCATGCGTGCTTCGTTGGTTGCATCGCATTGCCGCCAGCCCGAGGCCGTGGCTTGCTCGCGAAACGCCCGGTATCGCCGCAATTCGTCGTCAAGCAGTCGCTTGAGCGTCGGGAGTAGCGCCACAGACGGAGAATGGCCAATCATATCGGCCACGGCGACGAGTTGGCTTCGTGTTGCGCTGTCACCGCTCGCGATAAGGCGCTCGCCCCATTGCTCGGCAAGTTTGCCGATCGCTGCGTGAGAATCACGGTCAAAGGGCCGTCCTCTTTCGCCTTTTTCTCCTTCTTCCTCACGGCGGCGAGACAGCAGGTCCGCAAGCTCACGGATGTCTTCGTTGCTGGCGCTTCCAGCACGTTCCTGAATAGCGGCTACTAAGCTTGCGCCCGGCGTGTGCGCGATGCGGTCACGTAGGCCATAATAGCGGTCGCTCAAGGCGTTGTCGCATTTGCCGTGTTTCCGGATGCAGCCAATGACTTCAAACATAGCGTCGATCATTTTTCCGACCTTGGCGGGGCCGAGTACGGAGGCCGCCGCTTCGGCACGTTGGTCGTGGCGTTCATTGGACTCCAGCGCCATTTCCAATAAAGCGTCGTCTTCCAAGACAATTCCGGACGCAGCAAGAACGTCATCCGCGCCGTAGAAAAGCTCGCACCCGTTGCGTAGGCGCTGGATCAGTCCCTGCACCACGGCTCCGGCATAACGCTTCCGCGCTTCATAGATCAGACCGACCACAGCGTCCTGCTTCCTGTCGATCTCGATCGTTGCAACAAGCTCTGCAAGTTCCTTGCTTTGATCCTTTCCGTTGGGCGTGTAGACGACCACGCGCAATCGGTCATATTCCGAAACTCCTTTCTTCTCGGCCCGCGCCCGGGCCGCCGCCAACCCGTCTAATACGGCCTTGTCGTCAATCTCTTCGAGATGGCCCTTTAGGTAGACGAGATCGAACGTGGCGTCGTCGCCGGTGCTCAGCACATCAGCCACATGCCTGTCGGCACGGCGAAAGGATAGCGCGTCCACAACCGCAGCCTTTACGCCAGGATCGCTGTCCACTTTCGCAATGGACGTTGCGAGATCGAGGCCGTCCATCCCGCTGTTGAATGCGATCTCTTGAAGCACCGTCTTTCGCACCTCGACGGGAAGCGCCCGGATTCTCGATACCGCGTCCGGACCGAGGACCGAGGGACGAAAGCGCCGCGCGGCGCGCAAGGCTGGGAGACTCTTCTGATCATTCTCGGCGGTGATCAGCGGCCATATCAGGTCGAGGAAATCCGTACGGCCCGAAGTGATCATGAACCGCAGCGAGCGGTCGATCCTGCCGGGCGTATGCCAGTTCCGGATATATTTCTGAATTGGCTCCGCCACTTTCACCCAAACCGCGTCCGTGGCGCGGAATATCATTTCCGCCGCCAGAATGGGATCGACCGCGAAGGCTGCAAGTATTGCAGCGGCACTTGCCTCTTGCTGCTCCTCTTCGCCGCGTGACATGCGCTCGACCGCGAAGAGGATGGATTCTTCCCAATCCGTATTGTTCAGGATGTCGGTCTTCAACTTCTCGAGCGCGTTCGCGTTGCCGACGCTTTCCAACATCACGCGCTCGACCTTGCTGGACGCATACCATTCCTGAAACTGCTGATGCTGGAATGAATAGCCAGCCGGATCGCCCGTCCGCACCAGCACATGATGGCTCACAAGCGCATCCAGTACATCGCTAGGCTGCGGCTTGATCGTTAGTTGTCCATCCGCGACGAGCCAATCGTCCGTTTCCACGATGGAGCGTCGCGCGCTGGTTTCAGGAATGGACGTGTTGGCGGCGCGCGTCGCCATCACAGCGAGGCCGTTCAGGAAATCGGTTTGGAAGCCATGCGTGACCTGTTTCAAGGATTCAGCGCGGTCGGCTCGCTCCTCATGCGCTTCAACAAACCGCCGCAGGATTTCGTCTTTCGTCGTCGGGAAAGGTTGGCCGTTCAGTAACGAGAGCAGCGTCGTCAGATAGAGCGGGATCGTAACGAGTTCACGCACGCCGGGCGTGCGCCACGCTTGATCGACGATGCGTGCACCGTCATCGCCTCGCATGACGCGGGCGATTTCCATTTGCTGCGCTTCATTCAGCGGCTGAAGGTCAACCCGGGCGCCCTCAAATGGCACGTCCAGCGCCTGCCTACGTGTCGAAACGAAAAGACCCAACTCGGGAAGATCGGCCTGCAAACGCTTCAGTTCGGTGGTCGCTCGACGTCGGGCCGTGCTGTCAAGTTCATTCCAACCGTCCAGCAGCAGAAAGACGCCGGGCTTTTGCGCGACGATCCTGAAGTCTTTCTCTGTCACCTTTCCACGAAAGGTCGCACGCTTCAGGACTGACTCTAGCAGCGTCGAGTTTTCAGTAGCCCAATCTGCGAGTGGCACGAAAATAGGCGACTCGCCTTGGGCGAGAAGACCTTCGCTGACCTGAAACAACGTCGAGGTCTTGCCCATGCCGGGCGGCGCAATAAGGATTAGGTCGCCAAGTGTTTTAACGGCTGTTGCCAGCGCGGAGGTGCGCACCGGCTTGTCCAACTCTTTCATCTGGACTGTCAAAGCGACGTTGGTTGATGGCCATTTCTCTGAGCGGCGAAACACACCTATGTCTTCGGTCGCGGCGGCATGCACCCGTGCTTCCAAGTCACCTTCGGGCACCCGCGCGGGGCCATGCGGAACGTCGTTGTAGAGCACGCTGCGATGAGAATCTCTTACCGCCTGCGCCTTCCACTCGCGCAAGAGTTCAACGGTGAATTTCGGATCGTCGGAGTCGACGGACGTGCCGTGCAATTTGCACATCCAGATTCCGTTTTTCGCGGAACGACGTTCTTCTCTGCTCATGCCCGGATCGTATCGGGGGCCACCCGGAGAGGCTGCGCATATGTGTGAAGCTTCGCCCACCAGAATTTCGCTCTCGCCGTCCGAACTCGCACCAACGGTGGGACGCCGGCAGTTCGGATCAGAGCAAAGCCAGCCAGCTTGCTTGGCAATCCGAAGCTTCGTCTTCGGTGAGAATTCGTCTCTGTTTGCGTTCTTGGCCATCGGGGCGGGGTTGCTCTGGGTTCCCGCCCACCATCCTGAGCGGCACCGCGTGACTATAGCATTTTACCGCCGTGCGCCGAACCGCCAGAATGCTGAGACTTCCGTAAGCATTACGACCCGGAGATGACGTGCCCGCGCCAACCCTCACGCCACGCGCAATTCCCGGGCCAGGGAGGCGGCGCCCTGGACGCGTTCCTCGGTCACCTGGAGGCGGGCCAGTTCCAGATCATAATGGGCCTGGAGGTTGATCCAGAATTCCGGCGTCGTCCCGAAGGCGCGGGCCAGCAGGATCGCCGTCTCGCCGCTGATGGCGCGCCTGCCGTTGAGGATGCCGGTGATGCGGTTCGGCGCCACGCCGATGGCCACCGCCAGGCGGCTGGCGTTGAGGCCATGGGGGAGGAGAAACTCCTCCTTGAGAATCTCGCCCGGGTGGATCGAGGGCATCGCGGTTTTCTTCTTCGTCATGGCTTGGTCCTCGGTGATCGGTGGCGATCCCGGCGCCGTCGCGTTGCATCGCGGCCGATCATACCTCCGTTCCGCCCCACTTTCAGGGAGTGACAACGCCCCGCCCCGTCGGCTGCGACTTCCCGGCGGCGCGCCAATATCTTGACAGCGTGTAATGACAAGCCCATATTTTGTATTACACCCGGAGGGCAGGATCATGCCGAACACCATCAATGTCCGTCTGCCGGACGCCCTGCAAGAGTTCATCGAGACGCAGACCAAAGGGGACGGCCTCTATGAATCGGTCAGCGAGTATATTCGCGATCTGGTTCGCCGCGATCTTGAACGCGTCGAGGCCCAGAAATGGCAGAAGCTGGAAAGCATTCTGCTTCCCGGGCTGCGGGCCGAGGAGAGCGAGTTCGTCGAGCGCACCGCCGGGGACGTGATCGGCTCCGCGAAAGCCCGCCGGCATGCGCCATAGGCTGTCTCCGGGCGCGGAGGCGCAGATCCGGGGAATCTGGAACTACACGGCGGACCAGTGGGGCGAGGCGCAGGCGGACGACTACGTGAAGGGCCTGTTCTTGGCGTTCGACGCCCTTCCCGCGAACAAGCCCCTGTGGCGCATTGTCCCGCATGAGTCCCTGCGCGGGGCCTTTTTCGCCAAATACCAAAAGCATTTCATCTTCTTCCGCGAGCTGCCAAGCGGCCGCCTTGGCATTCTGGCCGTCCTCCACGAAGCGCAAAACATTCCCAGGCGGCTTGCCGATATCGCCGGGGAGGACCCGATCTGAAGGAATAGCCTGGCGGCCGTTGCCATCCTTCGACAGGTTCAGGATGAGGTCGTTCAGGGGAATCCTCATCCTTGCGTGAAAGGGATCATGGTCATGAAGGACCCTTACGAGACCCTCGGCGTCGCCCGGTCCGCGACCGACAAGGAGATCAAGGAGGCGTTCAAGACGCTGGCCCGCAAGTTCCATCCGGACCTGCATCCGGCCGACAAGGAGGCCGAGTCGAGGTTCAAGGAAATCTCGGGCGCCCACGACCTGCTCAAGGACAAGGAAAAGCGCCGGCGGTTCGATGCCGGCGAGATCGACGCCAGTGGCGCGCAACGGCCGCAGGAGCGGTTCTATCGCGAATATGCCGACGGCCCCGCCTACGCCTCGCACGCGGCGCGCGATGGATTTGCCAGCAACGAGGACCTGGAGGAATTCCTGGCCCAGGCGTTCGGCGGCGGCGGGCGGCGGCCCCGGGGCGCCTTCCGGGCGCCCGGCCAGGACGTGAGCGCCGTGTTGCCGGTCGCCTTCCTGGACGCCGCCAACGGCGCGACGCGCACGATCATGCTCACGGAAGGCAAGGCGCTGCAGGTGAAGATCCCCGAGGGCGCCGAGGATCGGCAAATGCTGCGGCTGAAGGGGCAGGGGATGCCTGGCTTCGGCGGCGGGCCGGCCGGCGATGCCTATGTCGAGTTGCACGTCGAGCCGCATCCGTTCTTCCGGCGCAAGGACGACAACATTCATGTCGAGTTGCCGGTGACCCTGAAGGAGGCGCTGCTGGGCGCGCGGGTCCAGGTGCCGACGCTGAAGGGTCCGGTGGCGATGACCATCCCGAAGGGGTCGAACACCGGCACCACGCTGCGCCTGCGCAGCAAGGGCATACGCAATCGCAAGACCGGAGAGCGCGGGCATTTGCTGATCACGCTCAAGGTCGTTCTGCCCGAGGCCGAGGAGCCCGAACTGGCCGCGTTTCTGGAGGCCTGGCAGCCGAAGAACATGCAGGACCCCCGCAAGGAGATACTGTCATGATGCATGTCGAAGAGCTTTGCGCGGCGATCGCCGGGCTTGAACGCGGCGATCTCGATGCTTGGATCAACGAGGAGCTGGTGGCGCCGGCCGAGGAAGGGGGCACGCTCTATTTCTCCGACATGGAATGCGCGCGCGTCCGGCTGATCTGCACGCTGCACTACGAGCTTGAGATCGACACCGCCCTGTTGCCGGTCGTGCTGTCGCTGGTCGATCAGCTTTACGACACCCGCCAGAAGCTGCTTTCGCTGACCGCGGCGGTGAAGGCGCAGGACAAGGCGGTTCAGGCGGCGATCCTGGCGGCGATGGGCGGGGACGACGGATCGCCCGCCGCTGTCGATTCGTAAACACGGGCGGATATATATATCGTCATCCCGGGGTTGCGCGGGGCGGCCGCCCTGTACCATGTCCAGGGTGCCTCTTTCACATCACCGGAAGGGAGGAAAGGGCAATGACGACCTCCATGAACGTCTCTGTCGCGGCGGCCGATCGCCTCGAGTTGATGCGGGGGGACGGCTATTTCCGCCAGCCCCGCAGCGTCTCTGAAATCTGGTGCCGGCTGCAAGACGACGGCACGCCGGTGGATCTGATCCCTCTCGGCCAGGCGTTGGGCGGCCTGTGGCACCGCCATGAACTGCTGCACGCCTTGCAGGACGACGGCCAGCTGCGATTTTTCGACGTCGCCGAGGCCGCGGCATGGCCAAGCGTCGGTCCCGACGCCGGTCACGCCTGAACGGCCGCGCCGCCGCCCTCACCCCCATCCCCTCCATTCCAGGCGTGACAACGCCCCGCCCCATCGGCTACGACTCCCCGGCATCCTTTGGTGAAACGGCAGGGCGGACAGGCAGGCGATGGCGGATCTCATTACCCTTTCGGGACCCAGCGTTCCCCCGGCGGCCGGCGGCGCGCCCAAACAGCTCGTCATCTTCCTGCACGGCGTCGGGGCCGACGGCAACGACCTCATCGGGCTGGCGCCTTATTTCCAGAAGGCGCTGCCCCAGGCCCGCTTCGTCTCGCCCAACGCGCCCTATGCCTTCGACATGGCACCCTACGGCTATCAGTGGTTCAGTTTGCAGGACTTCACCGAGGAGGCGCGCCTGGCGGGTGCCGAGCGGGCGGCCCCGATGCTCGACGCCTTCATCGACGCCGAGCTGGCCCGTGACGGGCTTTCTGATGAGAACCTGGCGCTGATCGGCTTTTCCCAGGGCGCCATGATGTCGCTGCACGTCGGCTTGCGCCGCGAGCACGCGATGGCCGGCATCGTCAGCTATTCCGGCCTGGTGGTGGGGGTGGAGAATCTTCGGGCCGAGATGCGCTCGAAGCCGCCGGTGCTGCTCACCCACGGCACCGAGGACCCGGTACTGCCCTTCGCCTTCCTGGCCGAGGCCGAGGCGGGGCTCACGTCGCTGGGGCTGGCGGTGGAAGCACACGCGCGCCCCGGCCTGCCGCACGGCATCGACGGCGAATGCATCGAACTGGGCCAGGACTTCCTGGCCCGGGCGTTTGCCAAGGCCAAGGGCTGAAGGCAAGGGCCGCGCGGCCGTCCTTCGACACGGGCCTGACGGCCCTGCTCAGGATAAGGTCCTTTATAAAAATCCTCACCCTGAGCCGCCCGCAGGGCGTGTCGAAGGGTCTTGATCCCACCCGCCCCCCGTCACCAAACCTTCATCTCCGCGCCATTTGGCAACGGCAACAACATGTTGTATTCTTCGGCCGGTCACGTGGGAGATTTCCGGTGTCTCTGGCGCTCGACAGTTTTCCAGCCTTGGTTCTCAACACCGATTTCCGGCCGTTGAGCTACTTCCCGCTGTCCCTGTGGTCATGGCAGAACGCGGTCAAGGCGGTGTTCATGGGGCGCGTCACCGTGGTTTCCGAATACGACCGCTCCATCCATTCGCCAAGCTGGGAAATGCGCCTGCCCAGCGTCATCTCGCTCAAGGATTACGTGCCGCTGGCCCGCCGCCCGGCCTTCACGCGGTTCAACGTGTTCCTGCGCGACAAGTTCTCGTGCCAGTACTGCGGGCAGCGCTTCCCGACCGAGAGCCTGACCTTCGATCACGTCATCCCGCGATCGCGCGGCGGGCGGACGCGGTGGGACAACGTGGTCACGGCGTGCGAGCCGTGCAACCTCAAGAAGGGCAACCGGCTGCCGCGCTCGACCGGCATCTACCCGCTGCGCAAGCCGGCCGCGCCGGAGGCCTTCGAGCTCCAGCAGAACGGCCGCGCCTTCCCGCCCAACTACCTGCACGAAAGCTGGCGCGACTTCCTCTATTGGGATACCGAACTCGAATCGGCGTGAGTGTGGACGGGTCCTTCGACACGGGCCTTGCGGCCCTGCTCAGGATGAGGACCTGTAGAGCCCTCACCCTGAGGAGCCCGCAGGGCGTCTCGAAGGGTCAGTGCGTGAAAATCCGTTTGAACCCGCGCCTGGTGTAGGGCGCCACGGCGCGGCGCTGGAAGAAGGCCAGCAACTCCTGGCGGTGGGCCGCAACCTGGCCTCGCAGGTCGTCGCGAGGGTCGGGTATGGCCGGTTTTTCTTGGTCTTGGGCTTGCTTGGGCCGATCGGTCGTCTGGGTGTTGTCGGTAGCCATGGCGTTGTCCTCTCCCGCTGGCTGCCCCCATTCGCTTACCCCAGAGTCCATGATACGCGCATGAGCCGCGAAAGACAATTAATAGCGGGCCAATCGGGCCGGGTTTGACAACCGGCGCGCCATGAGTATACTCCGCCCCCTTCATTCCCAAGAACGTGGGCCTTCGGCCCCGCCCGCAAGGGACTATTGGGACATAAAACAACAGAAAAACGGAATTTTGGACCCATGACCAAGCGACTTCAGTCGAAGTACAAAATCAACCGCCGATTCGGCGTCAACCTGTGGGGCCGGCCCAAGAGCTCGCTCAACAAGCGCGAATACCGCCCCGGCCAGCACGGCCAGCGGCGCGGGCGCAAGCCGTCCGATTACGGCACGCAGCTGGCGGCCAAGCAGAAGCTCAAGGGCTACTACGGCAACATCAGCGAGCGCCAGTTCCGCCGCTATTACCAGGAAGCGGCGAGGCGCCGGGGCGACACCTCCGAGCATCTGGTCGGCATCCTGGAGCGCCGGCTGGACGCCGTGGTCTATCGCATGAAGTTCGTGCCGACCGTGTTCGCCGCCCGCCAGTTCGTCAGCCACGGCCACGTCAAGGTCAACGGCCAGCGGGTCAACATTCCGTCCTACCTGGTCAAGGAAGGCGACGTCATCGAGGTCAAGGAGAAGTCGCGCGCCATGGCGATGGTGCTGGAAGCCGCCGAATCGGGCGAGCGCGACGTGCCCGACTACATCGATGTCGACTTCAACAAGATGACCGGCAAGTTCACCCGCGTCCCCAAGCTGGCCGACATTCCCTACCCGATCCAGATGGAACCGAACCTGGTGATCGAGTACTACTCGCGCTGATCACCGGTTGAACCGATCAGGCCAAAGGCCGCACCCGCAAGGGCGCGGCCTTTTGCTTTGGGGGGGGCTCGCCAACGCCTTTACCCTTTGTCATTCCCGCGAAGGCGGGAATCCAGGCGGAGCCGGGCCCTGGACTCCCGCCTTCGCGGGAGTGACAGGAAAAAGAGGGCGGGAGTGGCGGTAAGGGGCGGCGTCGAAGGACGGCCGCCCCGCTCAGTCGGCCAGCGCGATTTCCTTGGTTTTCAGGAACTCGGCCAACTCGCCGCTTTCGAACATTTCGCGCACGATGTCGGCGCCGCCGACGAATTCGCCCTTGACGTAAAGCTGGGGCAGGGTCGGCCAGTTGCTGAAGTCCTTGATGGCCTCCCTGATCGGCGGGTCGGTGAGCACGTCGATGCCCTTGAACTTGACGCCCAGCAGCGAGAGCGCCTGCACCACGGCGGCCGAGAAGCCGCACTGCGGGAACATCGGGGTGCCCTTCATGAAGACCACCACCGGGTTCTCGTCGATTTCCTGCTGGATGCGCTTGAAGACCGGGCTTTCGTTCATTCTGTCGTCTTTCCTTGCTCAGGCGTCGGCGGGCACGTTGGTTTGCAGCGCCAGCGCGTGCAGGTTTTCGCCCATGCGGCCCTTCAGGGCGTCGTAGACCATCTGGTGCTGCTGGACCCGGCTGCGGCCCTTGAACGCCCCCGAGATCACGTGGGCGGCATAATGGTCGCCGTCGCCGGCCAGATCCTCGATGGTCACCTTGGCGTCGGGAATCGCTTCCCTGATCAAGCGTTCGATCTCGCCGGAATCCATTGCCATGACACCCTCCATCCGCCAAGGCGACGTCAGGGGGCCGACATGAACTCCGGCAGCCAGCCCTGATGCGCGCTTTTCAACTCCGCTAGGGATATGGAGTGCCCGCCGTTCAGCGTCAATGCGTCGTCCCCGGTCCGCCCGATGACGGCGGCCGGAACCTTGGCCTTGGCGGCATCGGCGAGGATGGCGGCGGCATCGGTGACGGCCAGCAGGTAACGGCCCTGGTCTTCCCCGAACAGCCAGGCGTGCAGCGGCGGCGTCCCCTGCGGGGCCTCGATGGCGGCGCCGACGCCCCCGGCCATGGCCATCTCGGCCACCCCGACCAGAAGGCCGCCGCCCGACAGGTCGTGGCAGGCGGCGACGCGCTTGGCATCGATGAGGCCGCGCACGAAGTCGCCGTTGCGCCGCTCGGAAGCCAAGTCGACCGGCGGCGGCGCCCCTTCCTCGCGTCCGGCGATCTCGCGCAGATAGAGCGATTGCCCGAGGTGGCCGGTGGTCTCGCCGACGACGATCAGGGTCTGATCGGAACCGAGAGCGAGGCCGACGGACTTGGTGACGTCCTTGATCAGGCCGACGCCGCCGATGGCCGGGGTCGGGCGGATGCCTTCGCCGCTGGTCTCGTTGTAAAGGGACACGTTGCCGGAAACGACCGGGAAGTCCAAGGCCGAGCAGGCCTCGCTCATGCCCTGGATGCAGGCCACCAGCTGGCCCATGATCTTGGGCTTCTCGGGGTTGCCGAAGTTGAGGCAGTCGGTGATGGCGAGCGGCGTGGCGCCGACCGCGGTGATGTTGCGCCAGGCCTCGGCCACCGCCTGCTTGCCGCCCTCCTTGGGGTCGGCCAGGCAATAGCGGGGCGTGCAGTCGGTGGTGATGGCGAGCGCCTTCTTCGTGCCGTGCACGCGCACGACGGCGGCGTCGCCGCCGGGGCGCCCAACGGTGTCGCCCATCACCATGTGGTCGTATTGCTCCCAGATCCAGCGCTTCTCGCACAAATCGGGGGAACCGATCAGGCGTTTCAAGGCGGCCAGCGGATCGTTGGGGGCCGGCACGTCGTCGACGGAAAGCGCTTTGGGGGCGGGCGTGGGCACCCACGGGCGGTCGTATTCGGGGGAAGCCTCGGCCAAGGGATCGATGGGCAGGTCGCCCACCACCTTGCCGCCCATGGTCAAGGTCAGGCGGCCGGTGTCGGTCAGATGCCCGACGACGGCGAACTCCAGCTCCCACTTCTCGAAGATGGCCCGGGCCTCGTCCTCGCGGCCGGGCTTCAGGACCATGACCATGCGCTCCTGGCTTTCCGAGAGCATCAGTTCATAGGCGGTCATGTCGGCGGCGCGCTTGGGCACCAGGTCGAGGTTCAATTCCACGCCCATGCCGCCCTTCGACGCCATCTCGAAGGTCGAGCAGGTGAGCCCGGCGGCGCCCATGTCCTGGATGGCGACGATGGCGTCGGTGGCCATCAGCTCGAGGCAGGCTTCGAGCACCCGCTTCTCGGTGAAGGGGTCGCCGACCTGCACCGTCGGGCGCTTCTCCTCGGAATCCTCGTCGAACTCAGCCGACGCCATGGTGGCGCCGTGGATGCCGTCGCGCCCGGTGCGCGAACCCACATAGACCAGCGGGTTGCCGAGGCCGGCGGCGGCCGAATAGAAGATCTTGTCGGTGTCGGCGACGCCCACGGTCATGGCGTTGACCAGGATGTTGCCGTTGTAGCAGGGGTGGAACTCGCACTCCCCGCCCACCGTCGGGATGCCCATGCAGTTGCCGTAACCGCCGATGCCGGCGACCACGCCCGACACCAAATGCCGCGTCTTGGCATGGCTGGGGTCGCCGAAGCGCAGGGCGTTGAGGTTGGCCACGGGGCGGGCGCCCATGGTGAAGACGTCGCGCAGGATTCCCCCCACGCCCGTCGCCGCGCCCTGGTAGGGCTCGATAAAGGATGGGTGGTTGTGGCTTTCCATCTTGAAGATGCAGGCCTGGCCGTCGCCGATGTCGATGACGCCGGCATTCTCGCCCGGCCCGCAGATCACCCACGGCGCCTTGGTGGGCAGGGTCTTCAGCCACTTCTTCGAGGACTTGTAGGAGCAGTGCTCCGACCACATGACCGAGAAGATGCCGAGCTCGGTGAGGTTCGGCTCGCGGCCCATGATGTCGAGGACCTTCTGGTATTCCTCGGGCGTCAGGCCGTGGCGTTTGACGATTTCGGGGGTGATCGCGCTCATGCCGCCAGGGCCTCCACCAGTCCGTCGAACATCGGCCGGCCGTCGATGCCGCCCAGCAGCATATCGGCCAGCCGCTCGGGGTGCGGCATCATGCCCAAGACGTTGCGCCTGGCATTGAGGATGCCCGCGATGTTGTTGAGCGAGCCGTTGGGGTTGGCCGCCTCGGTGACGTTTCCGTTCGCATCGCAGTAGCGGAAGGCCACGCGCCCTTCGTCTTCCAGCGTCTTGATGGTGACGGGATCGGCGAAGTAGTTGCCGTCGTTGTGGGCGATGGGAAAGCGTACCACCTGGCCCTTCCTGTAGCGCCGCGTGAACACGGTGTCGGTGGCCTCGACCCGGAGGTCGACATCACGGCAGATGAAGCGAAGATCGCGGTTCTTCATCAAGACGCCCGGCAGCAGATGGGCTTCGGTCAGCACCTGGAAACCGTTGCAGATGCCGAGCACCGCAACGCCCTTATCGGCCTCGGCCTTGACGGCCCGCATGATCGGCGAATGGGCGGCCATAGCGCCGGAGCGCAGGTAGTCGCCGTAAGAGAAGCCGCCGGGCACGACGATGAGGTCGAGGCGGGGAAGGGTGGTCTCCTTGTGCCAGATCATGGCGCAAGGCTGCCCGGTGCTCTGCTCGATGGCGACCTGGATGTCGCGATCGCAGTTGGAACCGGGGAAAACGATGACTGCCGCTTTCATGGGTGATGCTCTCGTCAATCGTCGCGATGAAGCCAGGCGATAACCATACCGCTCCCGGGCGCAGGATGTGACGCCGGGATGCGGAGTGTGCGGGTCATCACTCGGTGATTTCGATGGCGTAGGTTTCGATGACGGTGTTGGCCAGGAGCTGCTTGCACATGGCCTCGGCGCTCTGGCGCGCCTTGTCGGGGTTTTTTTCGTCGAGGTCGAGCTCGATGTACTTGCCCTGCCGGACCTCGTTCACGCCCTTGAACCCGAGGGCGGCCAGCGCGTGGCTGACGGCCTTGCCCTGGGGGTCGAGGACCCCTTCCTTGAACATGACGTGGACTTTTGCCTTCACGTTTTCCTCGCCCCCTATTGCATCACTTCCGGACCCTTCATGTCGCGCGGGCCTCCTTCCGGGAGGATGCCCAGGCGGCGGGCCACTTCCTGGTAGCCGTCCTCGACGTGGCCGAGGTCGCGCCGGAAGCGGTCCTTGTCCATCTTCTCGTTGGTCTTGATGTCCCACAGCCGGCAGCTGTCGGGGCTGATCTCGTCGGCCAGCACGATGCGCATCTGATCGCCTTCCCACAGCCGGCCGTATTCCAGGCGCAGGTCGACCAGCCTGATGCCGATGCCCAGGAACAGCCCGGTCAGGAAGTCGTTGACCCGAAGGCTCATGGAGACGATGTCGTCCATGTCCTGGGAGGTCGCCCACTCGAAGGCGGTGATGTGCTCCTCGCTGACGTGCGGGTCGCTGAGCTCCTCGGACTTGTAGCAGTACTCGATGATCGAGCGCGGCAGCGCGGTGCCCTCGGGGATGCCGAAGCGTTCCGAGAACGAGCCGGCAGCGAGGTTGCGCACGATCACCTGCACCGGGATCATCTCGACCTCGCGGACCAGCTGCTCGCGCATGTTGAGCCGGCGCACGAAATGGGTGGGGATGCCGATCTCGCTGATACGCAGCATCAGGTATTCCGAAATGCGATTGTTGATCACGCCCTTGCCGGTGATCACGCCCTTCTTATCGGAATCCGAACTCGATGTGTCGTCCTTGAAATGCTGGACGAGCGTACCCGCCTCGGGGCCTTCGAAAAGGATCTTGGCCCGGCCCTCGTAAATCTGCCTGCGTCTAGCCATGGAAGCTGCTCAAATTCAGTAGCGCCGCGGAACGCGGCAGGAGTCGGGCCTCATATAGCAGGTGACCGGGGTCAAGACAACGCTTGCGGTCAAATTGTCACCGGCTTGAACGGCGTTTCGCCGGGCCGGCCGGCGGCGAAGCGCCAGACGATGCGGGCCTTGCCGCCGGTCGGCTGGCCGAGGGCGACGAGCGACGAGCAAAGGGTGCCGAAGCCGCGGTCGGTGACGATGGTCATGGCCCCTTCGGGCCCGGCCTCGACGTCATGGACCCGGCTTTCCAGGAGCGACGTCCACGAGCGCCAGTCGTCGGCCTCGGGATCGGGCGGCACCGCCACCTCGAAGCGCGGCAGGAAGGTACGGATGCGGTCCGACGCGCGGTCGTTGCGGTCGGACGCCGTGATCATCGAGACGCCGGAGGGCAGCGTATGCACCTCGACCGGCGGCTGGTGGCCGCGCGTCACCTGGTCGTAGCGCGAGCACAGCCAGAAGGCATCGTGATGATCGGCGACGATGAGGTTGAAGGAACGGTAGGCGGCGGGGTTGAGGTCGGCCAGCGCCAGGGCCGCCGTGCGCGCGTCGGCGTGATCGAGCGCCAGCAGCGGCAGTTCGCCGCGGCTCCTGACGCCGGGGCGGGGGCCCAGGGAGCCGCGCCGGTTGAGCACCATGGCGGCGACGCCGTGATTGTTGATGCCAAGCCAGGTACCGCCCGCCAGGCGATCGAGCCCGGCCACCACGCGCGGCCGGTCGGGCCAGTGGCGGGCCGGCGGCAGCCATGGTCGATCGCCCATCTCGTCGCGGTTGGCGCCGAGGATGAGAGGCCAGGCGTGGGTCGGACGGCGCAGGAGGACGACGGTGCACACCCCTTGGATGTAACCGTCCCGGGCACCGGGTGCAAGGGAAGGTCCAAGATTGGCCGAGTTGTGCTAAAATCGCCGCTCAAGCCTCGGGCCAACGCGGGAGCGGCCATGACCCCCGAAGACGACGCCTTCGAAGACCGCAAGAAAAGCCAGGAAGCCAAGTACAAGATGGAGGAGGAGCGCCGCTTCAAGGTGCGCTCCCGGCGCGACAAGCTGGCCGGGATGTGGGTGGCCGGCCGGCTCGGCCTGGACGGCGCCGCCACCCAGGAACTGGCCGGGGAAGCGGTGATCATCGGCTTCGACTCCCGCGGCGACGCCGACTTCGCCCACATGTTGGCCGAGCGCATCGCCGCCCTGGGCGGGAACATCGGCGAGGCCGAGATCGCCGCCGAACTGCCGGGCCTCACCGAAGAGGCCCGCCGCCAGATCGCCAGGGAATACCCCAGCGCGCTCGATTCCGACCACGCCCCCGTCGGCGACGGCCCGTTCGCGAGGCGGCGGTAATTTCGGTGACATAATTTCGGTGACAGTGCACTAAATTCGCGGCAGCAACGGCGCCCACCTGGAACGGAAAATGCCGTCGAATTTAGTGCACTGTCACCGAAATTGGCCGATGCGGGGTTCCTCGCCTTTGAGCAGGCGGCGGATGTTTTCGTGGTGGCGGATGGCGCTCAAGATCGCCAGCACGGCGGCCAGCGCGGCGGTGTGGCCGTCGGCAAGCCAGAGGGCGTAAAGGGGCGAGGCGGCCAGGGCGAGAAGGGCGGCCAGGGACGAGATGCGGAAGATCACGGCGACGGCGAGCCAGGTCAGGCAGGCCAGCACGCCGACCGGCCAGGCGGCGGCCAGCAGCACACCCAGCGTGGTTGCCACGCCCTTGCCGCCCTTGAACTTGAGCCAGACCGGGAAGTTGTGGCCGATGACGGCGGTAAAGCCGGCGACGAGCGCGGCATCCGCCGAGACGCCGGCCATCAGCAGCACGGCCGCCGCCCCCTTGGCGCCGTCCAGCAGCAGCGTGGCGGCGGCCAAGCCCTTGCGGCCGGTGCGCAGAACGTTGGTGGCGCCGATGTTGCCCGAGCCGATGTGGCGGATGTCGCCCTGGCCGGCCAGGCGCGTCAGGATCAGGCCAAATGGAATGGCCCCCAGCAGGTAGCCGAGGACTGCGGCGATCGGCAGCGGGGACCCCAGGGTGCCGATCAGCGCGTCCATGGGGTCAGCTGTCGAGTTCGAAGACCGTGCGGCCGTCGACGACGGTGCGCAGCACGCGGCCCTGGACCGGCCGCTCGTCGAACGGCGAGTTCTTGGACTTGCTGAGCAGCGTCGCCGCCTCGACCTTCCACACCCGGTCGGGATCGAAGATCACCAGGTCGGCGGCCGCGCCCTTCTTCAGGCGCCCGGCCGGCAGGCCCAGCACATCGGCCGGGGCGGAGGTGATGAGGCGGAGCGCGTCCAGCAGCTTCATGTCCCCATTATGGACGAGCCCCAGGGTGACGGCCAGCAGGGTTTCGAGCCCGATGCCGCCGAAGGCCGCCTGCGAGAAAGGCAGGCGCTTGGAATCCTCGTCCTGCGGCGCGTGATCCGAGGCGATGACGTCGATGACGCCGGATTTCAGCCCCTCGACGATGGCCTTGCGGTCGTCTTCGCTGCGCAGCGGCGGCGACAGCTTGGCGAAGGTGCGATAATCGCCGACTTCCATTTCGTTGAGCGCGAAATAGGGTGGCGCGGTGTCGCACGTAATGGCGAGGCCGCGTTCCTTGGCGCGCGCGATCACGGCCACGCTTTCCCCGGTCGAGACGTGGGCGAAGTGCAGCCGGCCGCCGGTCATCTCGACCAGGCGAATGTCGCGCTCGATCATGATGATCTCGGCCTCGCGCGGAATACCGCCCAGGCCCATGCGGGTCGCCGTTTCGCCGGCGTTCATGACCCCGGAACCGGCCAGGTTCGGCTCCTCGGCATGCTGGATCAGGAGCATCGGGAAGGTGCTCGAATAGAGCAGCGCCCGGCGCATTACCTGGGCGTCGGTCACCGACTTCTCGCCATCGGTGAAGCCGACCGCCCCGGATTCGGCCAAGAGGCCCATCTCGGCCAGTTCCTTGCCGGCGAGGCCCTTGGTGATGGCCCCGTAGCAGTAGACCTTGGCCAGGCCCAGCAGGCGGGCGCGCCGGGCGATGAATTCCAGCACCGACATGTCGTCGATGACCGGATGGGTGTTGGGCAGGCAGACCATGCTGGTGACGCCGCCCGAGGTGGCGGCGCGCCCCGAGGAGGCCAGCGTGCCCTTGTGCTCCTCGCCGGGCTCGCGCACCTGGACGCGCATGTCGACCAGCCCGGGGGCCAGACACATGCCCTTGCAGTCGATCACCGGCACGTCGGCCGGCACACCGTCGGCGAAGAGTTTCGGGCCGAAGTCGGCGATCGCCTCGCCCTCGGTCAGCAGCGCGCCCTTGGCGTTAAGGCCCGTTGCCGGGTCAAGCAGGCGTGCGTTGACGTAGGCGACCAGGTTTTCCGTGTGTTTCCAGCGCGTGGCCATCACAGGTTCTTCAATTCAGAGTTGGCGAGGTTGCGGGTCAGCAGGTCCAGGCAGGCCATGCGCACCGCGACGCCCATTTCCACCTGTTCGCGAATGACGCTGCGGCCGTAATCGTCGGCGACCAGCGAGTCGATCTCGACACCGCGGTTCATCGGGCCGGGGTGCATGATCAGCGCGTCGGGCTTGGCGGCGGCCAGCTTCTCGTAATCCAGGCCGAAGAAGTGGAAGTATTCGCGCACCGACGGGAAGAACCCGCCCTGCATGCGTTCGGTCTGCAGGCGCAGCATCATGACGATGTCGCAGTCGGCGATGCCCTCTTTCATGGAGTGGAAGACCTTGGCGCCCATCCGCTCGACGGCGGATGGGATCAGGGTTTTCGGCGCCACCAGTCTGACCTCGGCGCCCATGGTGGTCAAAAGCTCGATGTTGGAGCGCGCCACCCGGGAATGCAGGATGTCGCCGCAGATGGCGACAATCAGCCCGGCCAGCCTGCCCTTGCGCCGGCGGATGGTCAGTGCGTCCAGCAGCGCCTGGGTCGGGTGCGCGTGCGTCCCGTCGCCGGCGTTGATGACCGCGCAGTTGACCTTTTCCGAGAGCAGCTTGACGGCGCCCGAGTCCTGATGCCGGACGATCAGGACGTCGGGGTGCATGGCGTTCAGCGTCATCGCGGTGTCGATGAGCGTTTCGCCCTTCTTCACCGAGCTGGTGGCGACCGTCATGTTGATGACGTCCCCGCCCAGTCGCTTGCCGGCCAGTTCGAAGGACGTCCGCGTGCGGGTGGACGCCTCGAAAAAGAGGTTGATGATGGTACGCCCGCGCAGCAGCGACTTCTTCTTGTCTGCCTGGCGGTTCTGCTCGACGTACCCTTCGGCGACGTCAAGCAGAAGCGTGATTTCCTGGGAAGTAAGCCCTTCGATCGCCAGCAGGTGCCGATGCGGGAAGAGGCCATTGATATGGGGGGTGCTCATGAGCCGCCACTATAAGACCGGCCTCCGGGGGCGTGCAAGACCAGATGTTGTGGAAAACTCGGAATCCGGAGGCGTCGAAAAAAAAGACGTGGATGGCCGCAACAAGTGCACGGCTGTCCGGGCATCCACGACTTCGGACCGACGGGAAGTAAGCGGCATGTGAACATTCGGTGATCCCCCTTTGTGGTGATTTCCTTGGGGGGGGCGGATCGGCGATAGTGCGCCCGGGAAGAGGGCAGCCTGATCCGGAGAACCATAGGCCGTGGCCGCGTCAGCCTTTGTCAGCGTGGTGACGCCTGTCTACAACGGCGGGCGCTATATCGACGCCTGCATCGACAGCGTGCGGGCGCAGTCGCACGGCCTTCTCGAGCACGTCATCCTGGACAACGCCAGCCGCGACGGGACCGCCGCCATCGCGGCGCGCCATGCCGGGCGCGACCGGCGGGTCCGGGTGCATCGCAACGAGCGCAAGGTCGCCAGGAGCGACAACTGGAACCGCGCGCTGGAGCTGATTTCGCCGGAGGCCCGCTACTGCTGGCTGTTGCCGGCCGACGGCCTGATATATCCCAGGGCGCTGGAGCGGATGGTCGACGTCGGGCTTCGCAATCCCTCGGTCGGCATCGTCGGCGCCTTGCGCCGGCACGGCGAGGATGTCGAATGCAAAGGCCTGCCCACGGATCGCGAGGTGTTTTCCGGCCGCAAGATCGGCCGGCTGTTCCTGGCCGGGCGGGTTTTCGCCATCGCCCCCACCACCAACCTGGTGCGCGCCGACCTGGTCAGGGCCCGCCGCCCGTTCTATCCGGCACAGTACATGCACGACGACATCGCCGCCTTCCTGGAGGTGTTGCGCACCTGCGATTTCGGGTTCGTGCACGACGTGCTCGCCTTCTCGCGCCCGCACGAGGTTTCGGTCAGCGCCGCCATTGCGGCGCTGCAGAAAACGACGATGCGCGACTATTTCCGCATGCTCATCGAGTACGGTCCCGATTACTTCGAGTCCGCCGAATTGAGGCGCATCGAGCGGCGCCACCTCAGGCGCTACTGCCGGGCGCTGTTGCGCACCTACGTCACGCCCGGCGGCGCCGAGCTCCGGCGCCTGCATCTGGCGGCGCTCAGCGACCTCGGCCGCATGCCGGGGCCTGCCACCTATGGCCTGGCCATCGCCGAGAAGGCATTGAGGCTGTTCGCGCCCCGGCACTGAGGGATAGGTCCTCGCAAATCACCGTTTGATCACACGGGTATCCGGCCCCAGGTTTGCTATCAAAAAATGACGCCGGAAAGGGACGGACCCTGAATGCCGAATGATCTCAAGACCCGCAGCCTCAAGGGGCTGGTGTGGGCGACCGGCGAAAGCGTCGGTGTCGCGGCGATCTCGCTGGTCGGCTTCGTCATCCTCGCCCGCCTGCTGGCCCCCGGGGATTTCGGTATCGTGGCGCTGGCCACCGTCTTCATCACCTTCAGCCTGCTGCTCACCGGCCACAGCTTCGCCGACGCCCTGATCCAGCGCCCGGCGCTCGAAGCCGACCACATGGACACCGCGTTCTGGAGCACGCTCGTCATCGCGCTCTTCCTGATGGCCGGCATCTGGGCGGGGGCGGACTGGGCGGCGGCGGCACTCGACGCCCCACCTTTGGCCGACGTGCTGCGCTGGCTGTCGCCGGTGCTGCCGCTGGGCGCCCTCAACAGCGTGCAGGTGGCCCTCTACCGGCGCGACATGCGCTTCGATTCGGTGGCCCGGCGCACGCTGCTGGGGCGCAGCATCGGCGCCGCGGTGGGCATCGGCATGGCGTTGGCCGGCTATGGCTACTGGAGCCTGGTCGGCCAGCAGGTGATCGGCCAGGCGGCGATGGCCGTGGCCTTCGCCGTCGGCCCATGGCGGCCGAGGATGCGCTTTTCCACCCGACGGCTGCGCGAGATGTGGGCCTTCGGCGCCCAGGTTTCCCTGGGCCAGGTCGTCGGCGGCGCCGGCGAGCAGGCGCTCAACCTTGTGGTCGGCACGCTGTTCGGGACCGTCGCCTTGGGCTATTTCACGCTGGCGTCGCGTTCCGTGCAGCTTCTCCGCTCGCTGATCTCGAGCGCCGTCTACCAGGTCGGCTTCAGCGCCTTCTCCAGGCTACAGCACGACCGGCCGGCCATCGCGGAAGCCTTCGTCAACGCCACGCGGCTGGCCTGCCTGGCCGGCTTCCCGGTCGCCGTCGGCATCGCCATGGTCGACCGGCCGCTGGTGCTGGCCGCCTTCGAGGCCAAGTGGCAGGCGGCCATCCCGCTGCTCGCCGTGCTGGCGCTCGAACTCGTCCCGGCCTTCTACGGCATGTTCCTGGCCGCGCTCTATCGGGCCACCGATCACGCCGGCTGGGGGCTGGCCGTCTCGGTGATCTACGTCGCCGTCGGGCTGGCGGGCATCGTGGCGGCGGCGCCCTTCGGCCTCTACGCTGTGGTGGTGGTGTGGGTGGCGCGCACCTTCCTGATGGTGCTGGCCCAGCACGTCTTCCTGGTCCGCCGCCTGCTGGGGGTGCCGATCGAACGGCTGCTGTCGCCGCTGGCCGCCCCGGCCGGCGCCGCGCTGGCCATGGCCGGCGGCCTGGCCCTGCTGGGCCTGGCCCTGCCG
>JACZKS010000172.1 GCA_014859895.1 Rhodospirillales bacterium | reverse complement strand
CGAGGTGGAGGCCGCCCTGGGAGGCCGCCGCGCGGCGGAGGTGCACCCATGAACCGCCGCGACACCGTGCTGCGCCTGACCCTGGCGGGACCCGACCGCTTCCCCACCGTGACCTTGGCCCTGCCCTGCGGCGTGGCGGCGGCGGTCCGCGCCGAGGGCGCGCTGCCGCTGCCCGGCGGCTGCGCCGAAGCCATGGTGCTGGAGGGTGAGCGCCTGGCCCACGTTCCCGAGCGCCTGCGCCGTGCCCAGCTGCGCCAGGCCCGCAATCTGCTTCGCCCCGGCGGCACCCTGGCCGTGGCCGTGGGTCCGGAGGACGACCAGTACCCCCGCGACGCACTGGAACGGGCGGCCTGGTCCTGCGGGTTCGCCGCCTACGTGCGCTACGTCGCCGGCCGGGCGGTGCTGACGGTGCCGCGGCGCGAGGCGCCGCCCGAGCCCCTGGTGAGCGTGCTGATCCCCGCCTACAAGCCGGCCCATTTCGCCGCGGCCCTGGACAGCGTCCTGGCCCAGACCTGGCCCCGGCTGGAGATCGTCGTGGGCGACGACAGCCCCGGGCCGGAGATCAGCCAGGCGGTGGCGGCGGCCCGCCCTCGCCTGCGCCCGGGCCAGGAGCTGCGCCTGATCCGCCACGCCCGCAACCTGGGCGGCCGCGCCAACTACCTGCTGCTGTTCGCCGAGGCCCGCGGCCAATACGTGAAGTACCTGAACGACGACGACCTGCTGGCGCCCGACTGCGTCGAGCGCATGGCCCACGTGCTTGCGCGCCACCCGCAGGTCACCCTGGTGACGAGCTACCGCCGGCTGATCGACATCGACGGCGCGCCCCTGCCCGACGCCGTGTTCAACGCGCCGGTGCTGGACCACGACGGCATCGTCGACGGCCGCCACCTGGCCACGCGCGTGCTGGCCAACCGTGTCAACGTCGTCGGCGAACCTTCCACGACGATGTTCCGCAAGGCCGACGCCGAGGACAACCTGCCCCACCTGATGAGCTACGCCGGCCGCAGCGCCCGGCGCAACGGCGACCTCTTCATCTGGACCATGCTCATGTCCCGGGGCGACGTCGCCTGGCTGGCCGCGCCGCTGAGCGCGTTCCGCCAGCACGCGGGGCAGGTGCAGCACAGCGAGGTCTTCCTGCAGCAGGCCCAGCTGGCCTGGGTCGAGCTGGTGGCCGATGCGCGGGACACGGGGCTCATCGCCCCGGCCTTCACGGGCATCGTCGCCGCGCCCCTGGCGCCGGACGCCGACGCCGGTGGCCTGGTGGACGCGGCCGAGGCGGCCCACGCCACGGGTGCTGCCGCCGAGGCGGACACCGCGCTGCGCCTGGCCCTGGCCGCCGATCCCATCCACGCCCGCGCCCGCACCGACCTGGCCTGCCTGGCGTGGGACGCGGGCCGGCGCGACGAGGCGGTGCTGGGCGGGATGCTGGCCCTGTGCTGCCCCGGCGCGGACGCCCTGGTAGCCGCCAATCTGCAGGACATGCTGGCGGCCCTCGGGCGCGGTGATCAGGTCCGGGCGGTGGCGGAGGCGTTCGGCGCGGGCAAGGGTGCTCGGGCGCACACCTGACCGGCCACGTTCAACGGGCTTGCTGTCTCCCTGTACCCTGACGTATGCTCCACGGGCCTGCGCCCCAGAGGGAGAAGCCCCTATGCTCCTGTCCTGCCTGACCCGCGGCCGCGCCGTGGTCTGCCTGCTGTTTGCCACCGCCCTCTTCGCCCAGGAAGCTCCTGCTGACGCTTGGGCGGCCCCGCCGCCGGCGGTCGCGGCGGCGGACACCACGGCGGCGAGGCAGGGCGGGACGGCCACGGCG
>JACZKS010000171.1 GCA_014859895.1 Rhodospirillales bacterium | reverse complement strand
GGGAGGGGGTGGTGTGGCCGCTTAGCGCCCATCATCGCTGTTCCACAGCTTTGCGTCGAATCCGGACAGCGGACCTTCCCCAGATTCACTGCATCGTCTCTGATGTGCCACTAGCAGACTTGCGGTTCACTCGCTTAGGCTCCCTCCTCGAAGATGTCTACCGATCCATTTTTCGTGTGATCGGTCGATGCAAAAGACGAACCGCTCCGCCTGACCGACGCTGGTTCTATTGATCTCCTTTACGAAGCGTTCATCCGATAGCCTCATCAACCTGGCAAGGTTGGATTTGTCGTTGCAAGCAATGAAAGCGCAATCGGGAGACAAAGGAAGTAGCCAAGTTGCCCCGGGCTGGTCGTAGCCATGAACGCGGATTAATGGACGATCTGAAAGTACAATTGAACCAGATAGACGGTTTAGCTTTCGGACATGCCAGCACGCATTTATCAGTCGACCGCCCACGATAGGATTGTCTACGAGACTTTGGACAATGGTCAGGGCGCTATCTTCGAGGTCACGGCCAAGCTCTTGTTCGACAAAATCCGAGGGGGGCATATTGATCCCGTGCTTCTCAAATTCACGCAGAATTTCGGGATCGTTATTAAGACCGTTGCGAAAGGTAGCCGTCCCTTCGGTTCGCAACCTCTTGACGTTTGCTGGTCGTCTGGCTTCGAGGGACAGGAGCAAGCGGGCGAAGTCACTTCTTTGATCAATTGTGAGTGCAGCAGGGCCAGAATCTAAAATTATATCGCGCGCCAAAGCCCCTTGGGTGTCGATGTCTCCGAAGAAGATTCGTTCAACGGCGTCACGACCGAGGACGTGCTCATTCAGGGTCAGCAGGTCTAGCTGAAAACAGAAGCTATCGAGCCCGCGGATTTTGCATACAAGGGCGTTGGAGCGAGGATTCCACCAGTAGCCGCGAAGTACATCGCCGCCAGTAGACTTCTTTACCAACCAAGGCCGAAGAAGGAGCTTGGGAACGAAATGGTGTTTTGCAGATACCTGATTTGTCATTCTGGTGGCTTTGAGACCCTATTTGCTAGAGCTGTACAATACTCCTCGATTGGTTCTCCTGAAAATATGGCCGCTTCGGGCTAAACTCGCCCGTTTGACGACACGGTATGAGTGGTCCGAATTATGATCGCGAGCAGATGGGCTACGTAGTTTTTCCGACGAAGGATGCCTGCGATGTAGAACGCCGCAGGATGAGTACGGCCTTTGTCAAACGGAGGGAAAAATGGCCGAAAAAAAACTCAATGCTGTGACGCTAACTGATATTGAAAAAGAGGTCGTCGTCCTCAAGGCGATCAAGGAGTTGGTTGACTCGATCATCAATTTGGAAGTTCTGACGCTGAATGACCAGGACCCGACCGAGGTCCGTTTCCATTCAATGACACATGCGAAGTTCTTCAACCTCGTACTAGTCGACCTTCTATCTAAGACCGACAAGGCGGGTTTTATTGAAGCCGAGACCTATCTTTCCCGCTTGGCGGCGATCACCGAAAATCCGCATTTTAATGTCGGTCGCTCGGTCGATGCTCTCGCGGCATCGACTCAGGAGTTCCGAGATTGGCTCAATACACGTTTTAGCCGAGAAGATGTGTGGCTGCCCTCAATCGAAACCAAGATGACGCTCGAACTCAGCCGTATTGAACTGGTCAAGGTTGGTGGGAACATCTGCCGCCATAATTTCTTGAGAGCGGTTGGGATTGCAGGGGATGTCCAGAAGATACTGGCCCGGAACAAGATCGAAGTCACGCTTGATCAGGCGCTGCTCGTTCTCTCTGATCTAAACGAATGGCTGCACGGGGACATGTTCTATTACCACAGCAGCACGATCGCCGAGTTTCTGAACAATCTTCGCTGGGGTATCTACACGTATCTTCAGCCCGAGTTCTCGCGCAGCATCGTCATGGATGGCGGCAATCCGCCGAAGTACCACTACACTTACCCGGATGGCGTTGTGACCGCCTTTGGGAAAGATTGCTACTGGAGCCTGATGAACGAGGTTATGAGAGAACCGTACATGAGACGTTTCAAGGTCACAGAATTGCTTAAGAATCGCTACTGATTCCGTAATTGGAACTTCCGCCTCGGGTCAAATCCTGCCGAAGCTGCGCCCGTCAGCAGTGTCTGCTTACTCCAACTCCGCGTCGGACAGGAGACTTTCCGGAATCGGCCCATCGCAGCTGCTTCGCGCCCATGCCGGTCGGTCCGCAGATCAGCGTGTTTTCCAATAGCGGATCGCTGAGCAAGAGACCTTCTTCTCAGATGTACCAGGAACGGACGGTCCCGATATGATGACTAATGGCTCTTGATGCTGGCAATCAGGATCGAAAGCAATAAGCCAGCAATAGCCCATGCCGCAGTCCGAACAGAGGACAAAAGATTGACCACTCGGGTTTCGGCAACTGCTAATCGCTGATTTCGCTGAGCCTGCCCATCGCCGTCGCGCAGTTCCTCGGGAGTCTCATCGCTACCAATCCAATCTCCCGCTTCCTCGAAGGTTTCTGGCGTCGGCTTCTTGAATTTGCGGAGGCGGCGAAAGAGGAGGTCAGCTTCCATCACCTTCCCAAGCCGAGGAGGATCAATGTCGCAGTTGCTCGGTATCTCGATCTTGTGCTCCTCGCCTTGGGTTAGCACCTTGATGCTGTCAGTTGTGATTGACGGCGACCAATCAGAGTAGAAGCCTGCGACGCTGCCCACGCGAAAGGTAACTTCGTCGACCGCCGAAGTGGCAATCTTCTCAGCATACCGTGCAAATGTCTCGGGGCGCACGTGAAGAAAGAAGTCGATGCAATCTTCGGTAGTTTCATTGCGGAAATCAATCTCGGACGTGTAGCTAACACTGCCCCACGCGGCGCACCACTCCTGCTCCTCTCCATCTTTGAGCTTCCCGATTCGAAGCGTGAAGGACGAAATCGTTCGATCAGTTCCGAACATTGAGAAGGAGGTCTTACCGCGCCAGTCGTCATGACGTAGCTTTGCCGTGAGGTATTGCTCCTCCGACACTCCCGTCTTTTCATCACAGGAATCTGTTTGATAATCGGCCTTGAGTTCGAGCCTGTCATTCAGCGCAAGCTCATCTACCGTGAAATAGACGGTCCAATGCCAAGGTATTTGACCGCGTCCAGCCTTTTTTCTATCGGCATCGAATTCTTCGAGAGACCACCTGTACAGATTCCCATACTCGGACTGCGGGTTAAGGATGACCCTTCTATTAATGTGGAATTCCACGAGCACCCCCCAGTTCGCACGTAGAAGATTTTGCTACATTTTCTCGCATCAGGAAGTCGCGGGCAACTAGTGAATGTCTGACTGGGGCCAGTCGTCGCCGAAGCCGTGCCTAGCGGCAGCGTCCGCTTCACTGCGTTGATATTCGACAGCGGACATTCCGGAATCGGCCCCCATCCGGCTTCGGCCCGCCCATATCCACCAACCCTTGGAATACGCGGCACACCTTCCTATCCTCAATTTCTGGTGCAACGAAAATTCGGGCAGAGATTATGGCCGGCGGTTGGACGCGGGATGGGGCAGTGCAGGAGCAAATCGACGACAGCGTCGCCGATGCGGTGGCGCGCGCGCGGGCGCGGCTGCCTGCAGGGCCGGGGGAGATATATTGCATCGAGTGCGGAGAAGAGATTCCCGAGGCGCGACGTAAGGCGCTGCCGGGGGTGACGACGTGCGTGGCATGTCAGGAGGCGATCGACCGCCGCCCGGTGCCGGGAGACGGGATCAATCGCCGGGGGAACAAGGACAGTCAGCTCAAATAGCTTCGGGCTCGCCGCGCTGGGAGACCTTGCCGGCCTGGGCGACCCTGTCTTGCTTGGCGGCGCTGACGTGGCTTGGGGTTCTCGTCCAACTAGGCGTAGAGCCTATGTCGTGTTTGGCTCCGCGGGGCCCCTACAGCCGCCCTTCCGCTCCCGGCCCCATAGCCGCCTTTCGCTTCGCCCCCTCCAGGCGCTGGCGCGCCCCTTCGAAGGGGGCGCCCGGCGCCTATAGGGTATGGGGGCTTCTGTTGCGCAGATGCCGCAAAGATGCCGCACAATGAAATCAAGGACTTGGCGGGGTAGATGCCGCAGATGCCGCAGTCAGATGCCGCAAAGATGCCGCAAGCAATATCAAGGGGTTAGCAGGCAAGATGCCGCAGATGCCGCAAGAGGCGTTTGTGGCGGCGTCAGGCGGGAGGGGCGCCCGTTTCGCCCATTGCCGTCGCATAACCCTCTGGCGCCAAGCGCAGAGTCAGGGCCAGCAGCAGGATCACGCCGGCGAGCTGGGCCAGCCAGCCGCTGGTAAAACTGCCGGTGATCTGGTGCAGGAGCGCGATCAGCCACGGCGCGATGGCCGCGATGATGAAGCCGCCCCCCAGCATGAAGGCGGAGAGCGCCCCGGCCTGGTCGGGACGGGCCAGGTGATCGAGCGCCACGACCAGCATGAGCGCGAAGGTGCCGCCAAGGCCGACGCCCACCGCAATGACCCAGGCGTGGGGCGCCGCCTCGGGCCAGAAGGCAAAGGCGGCGAAGCCCGCCGCCTGCAAGCTCAGCGTCAGGCCCAGCCAGGCGCGGCGATCGCGGTTGCGCCCCGAGAGGGTCGGCAGAAGCATCGCGGCTGAGGCCTGGGCGAGGGACATGATGGCAATCAGGCTGCCGCTCCGGGCGGGGCTCCAGCCCATGGACTGGTAGAAGGGCGGCAACCAGGCCACCAACGCGGCATAGCCGGTGTTGGTGAGGCCGAAACAGACCATCAGGAGCCACGTGCGCGGGCGGCGCAGCAGGCGTGCCGTCGGCGCCGCACTCCCTGCCGCCGGAGGGCGGGCCGGCATGATCCGCCACGCCAGGAAAAGGGCCAAAAGGACCGGCGCGGCCCACCAGGCCAGCGCCTCGTTCCAGCCGCCGATCCAGCGCTCCAGCAGGGGCGTGAACTGGGCGCCCAGCGCGCCGCCGAGCATGAGTGCGGCCGAGTAGGAACCGGCGGCGACGGCCACGCGATGGGGAAACCGCTGCTTGATGATGCCGGGGATGATGGACTGGGCAACGGCAACCCCGAGGCCGCACAAGGCGGCCGTGGCGATCAGCAGCTCGCCGCTCGATGCCACCAGGCGCAGGCCCGAGCCGACGCCGACCAGGACAAGCGCCCCCACCATGGCCTGTCTGGCGCCAAACAGCCGGCGAATGATGGGCTCGAAGAAGGCCCCCGCGCCCATGATCAGAAGGGGCAGCATGGTGAGCCAGGCGATATCGCGATAGCCGAGCCCCGTGCCGATGCGGATCGACTCCGCCAGCGGACCGATGGCCGTCAGAAAGGGCCTCAGGTTGATCCCGACAAGGACGATGAAAACCAGCCACAGGCCGTGCCAAGGGTCTTTACTGTCGTCACGCACAGGGTGTCTTCCTTAGGGGCCGCAGGGGCTTGTCCCGCGATGCGTTCAAGAGGCGCGGGCGCACGGCATGACCCGGGCCGCCAAGGACGCCGGCATCACGCGGGAGGCGATTTATAAGACGCTGAGCGTCGAGGGCGCAAGGCGGCCGGACCCCGCCCCCCTTCCCAGGCGCGGGCCCGCCCCTTCGAAGGGGGCGCCCGGCGCCTATAGGGGTATGGGGGGACACCGCCCGCAGATGCCGCAGAGATGCCGCATAATAAAATCAACGACTTAGCGGGGTAGATGCCGCAGATGCCGCAGGCGTCGCCGTGTCTGCCCATAGGCCCGGACGATCCGGCCATGCCGTCGGCAGCTTTTTTCGGCCAGCGTGACAAAGGCTTCCGTGACGTCTTCGGGGGTCCGCAGCGTGGTCGGGTCTTCGCCGGGGAAGGCTTCGCCGCTCCACCTATTCGGGCCGCAGGACGATCTTGGCCGCCGCGGTGCGACCGGCGTCGAGGTCGCGAAAGGCTCCCAGCCCATCGGCCAGCGGCCGGGGTTCGATCCAGTCGAGCCGTCCCAGCGCTCCGGCATGCAAAGCCGCCATCGTCGCCCGGAAGTCGACCATCGTGTAGGTGTAGGTGCCGATGAAGGTCACTTCCTGCAGGGTGATCTTGCGGACGTTGAGGCCGTCCTGGTTGTCCATGAGCCCGATATGGACGATGACGCCGCCCGGCTTGACGGCCGCCACCGCCGTCTGGCGGGTCATCCGGCCGCCGACCGCATCGATCACCACATCGAAGCCGTTGTCTTCGGGGCCGGCATCGTTGACCGGATCATAGACATCGCCGCATCCGGCGGCCTTGGCGGTCTTCCGGCGCAAATCGTTGGTGTCGCCGATGCTGAGTCCGGCGCAACCGCGATGGGCGAGAACCAGGCCGGCCGCCAAGCCGACGGCTCCGGCGCCCAGCACCAAGGTCCGGCATTCGGCGAGTGGCCGCGCCGAGGCCCGCTCGGCAAGGCCGACGGCGTGCCAGGCGGTGGCGACCGGTTCGGTCGCCGCGGCGTGAATCGGGTCCATGCCGTCGGGCATGGTCACCAGGTTGCGCTCCGGCATGCGCAGATATTGGGCGAACGCGCCCTCGCGCGGGTTCATGCCGATGATCTGGCGCTTGGCGCACAGGTTGGAACGCCCGCTCAGGCAGGCGTCGCACTGCCCGCAGGTCATCAGCGGATTGACCACCACGCGCTCGCCCTTGCGCGGTCCCGCGACGATGGTTCCGGCCACCTCGTGGCCGAGGATCAGCGGCGGGAAGCGCCGCTCGTCGTGACCGTGGAACGCATGCATGTCCGACCCGCAAATGCCGGCGGCCTCGACACGGATCAATACCTCGCCGGTTTCGGGGATCGGATCCGGCTCGTCGCGGTGGGTCAGTTCCTCGGGGTTGGTGTAGACCAGCGCTTTCATGACATCGCCCCTACTTCGCCGAAAAGCCGCCGTCGACCGGGATGACCTGGCCGGTGATGTAGTCCGAACCGGGTCCGGCCAGGAACACCGTGATGCCGTCCAGGTCTTCCAGCTCGCCGTTGCGCCCGATGGCGGTCATGCGCGCGTTGTGGGCCAGGATCTCGGGATTGCCGTAGACTGGCTGGGTCAGCTTGGTCGGGAAGAACCCGGGGGCGATGGCGTTGACGATGATGCCGTCGGCCGACCACGCCTCGGCCATCGCCCGCGTCAACTGGGCGATGCCTCCCTTTGACGCCCCGTAGGGGGCGCTGTTGGCAAAGGCCCGGAAGCTTTGCAGCGAAGCCACGTTGATGATGTGGCCGCCGCCCGCCGCCTTCATGCCCGGCACGCAGCTTCGCGACAGGAAGAACGGAGCGGTCAGGTTGATTTCCAGCGTCAGGTCCCAGGATTCGTCGGTGATCTGGTCGATTGGCTGGCGCAGGTTGATGCCGGCCGCGTTGGTGAGGATGCGCGGCGGACCGAATGCCGATGTTGCCGCCTTGACCAGTTCCTGGAGACGGCTGCGGTCGGTCAGATCGACGGCCATGAAGGCGGCCCGCCGTCCTGTTTCGCGGATCTCGGCCTCGGCCTCGGCCAAACCCCCGGCGTCGCGGTCGGCCAGGAACACGTCGGCTCCGGCCTGACTGAGGGCCCAGGCCATGCGCCGCCCGATGCCGGAGGCGGCTCCCGTACACAAGGCCGCCCGGCCCGTGAGATCAAAAAGGTTATGGATTACGTCGCTCACCATCGTCTCCCTTGTCTGAAAAGCTGCCCGGCGCCGGTCACGGCTGAAGGTTGAAAGTTTGCCTGGGGAAATACTTGGCCAACCGGACATCGCCCGTGCGGGCATGGCCTTCCATGCCTTCCAAGCGGGATATGCGGGCCGCGATCTGGGCCATTTCGCGATTGCCGTCGCGGGTGGCGCGCTGATAGGTCACGGTCTTGATGAACTTGCCGACGAACAGGCCGCCGGTGTAGCGCCCGACCCCCTTGGTCGGCAGGATATGATTGGTTCCCGAACACTTGTCGCCGAAGGCCACCGTCGTTTCCTCGCCCAGGAACAGCGACCCATAATTGCTAAGGCGGTTAAGCCACCAGTCCAGATCGGCGGCCTGCACCTCCAGGTGTTCCGGCGCATAGTCGTCGCTGACACGGGCGATTTCCTCGCGGTCGGAACACAGCACCACTTCGCCATAGTCGCGCCAGGCGGCCTCGGCGGCCGTGCGTTGCACCGTCGGCAGGGCGGCGATCAGTTCGGGCACCCGGGCCATGACCTTGCTGGCCAGTTCCCTGTCGTCGACGATCAGCCAGGCCGGTGAATCAAAGCCGTGCTCGGCTTGGCCGACCAAGTCGTAGGCGACGATTTCGGGATCGGCCGCCTTGTCGGCGATGATCAGGATCTCGGTGGGGCCGGCGAACAGGTCGATGCCGACCCGGCCGAACAGGATGCGCTTGGCTTCGGCTACGAAGCGGTTGCCGGGCCCGACCAGGATATCGGCCGGATGGCCGGTGAACAGCCCAAACGCCATGGCCGCCACTCCTTGGACGCCCCCCAGCGCCAGAATGGCGTCCGCCCCGCACAGGTCCATGGTGTAGAGGATTCCGGGATGGATGCCGCCGCCGGCGTGGGGAGCCGAGCAGGCAATGACGTTCTTGACGCCCGCCACCTTGGCGGTGGCGATGCTCATGATGGCCGAGGCGATATGCGCGTAGCGGCCCCCGGGAACGTAACAGCCGGCGGTGGTGACGGGTATCAGCCGCTGACCCGCAAAGACACCCGGTGACAGTTCGACCTCGAACTCACTGACGGAGTCCCGCTGTTTGGTGGCGAAGCTCATGACATGGTCGCGGGCATAGCGGATGTCGTCTTTGAGCTGCTGGGGTACCTGCGCGGCGGCGGCCTCGATCTCGGCGCGCCCGACCACGATATCGCCCTCGTAGCCATCCAGCTTGCGGCCATACTTGCGCGCCGCCTCCTCGCCCCCCTTCTCGATCTTATCAAGCATCTCGGTGACGATCTGGCGGGTGTTGTCCTCGCCGGTGGCGGAGGTTTTTTCGGCCTTCTTCAGATACTCGACGGTCATTTTGGCGTTCCTCTTGGCTCTTGGCTGGCGTGAGGCCCAGTGCCGCCGCTCAACGCGGGGGTCACAGGGCCCACAGGGACAATGCGGGAATGAAGGCGAGCGTCAGCACAACACCCAGCATGGTCAGCACATAGGGAATTGCGCGGCCCGCGATGTTGAGGACGGATTCGCCCGTCAGTCCCGACAGGACGAACAGGTTGAGTCCCAACGGCGGCGTGATGAAACCGATGCCGAGGGAGGTGACCATGAAGATGCAGAAGTGGATGTCGTTCATGCCGATTTGTTGGGCGAGCGGCAGCATGATCGGCGACAGGATGACGATGTTGGGCGTCGTCTCCATCACGCAGCCGGCAAGAATGAAGATGACGATCATCAGAAGAATGATGAGGGCCGGGTTCTCGGTGACCGAGGTGACGGTAAAAACAAACGCCTCGGGAACGTTGAGGACGGCCAGTGCCTGGGCGAGGGGCAGCGAGAAGGCGATGATCGGCACGATCACCCCGTTCACCTTGGCGGATGCCGCCAGCATCTTCGGAAAATCGCCGAGTTTGAGCGTGCCCTGGAAAAGGCCGATGGCGATGGTGATGACGACGGCGGCGGCCGCGGCCTCGGTCGGTGTGAAGACGCCGGAGTAAATGCCGCCGAGGATGATGAACGGCACCATCAGGGCAAAGCGGGCGTCCCAAACCGTGCGCAGCCAGTGGCGGAAATGGAATGGCGCGCGCGAGTTCTCGTAGCCGTGGATGCGGTTGAGCGTGACGTTGGTGATCATGATGGAGGCCATGATCATCACGCCCGGCACGAAGGCCGCCAGAAACAGGGTCGACGCCGAAATTCCGAGCACCAGGCCGATGATGATGTAGGCGATGGAGGGGGGGATGAGGATGCCGGTGCAGGACCCGGCGGCGACCAGCGCGCACGCGTAGGCGCGGGGATAGCCCCGATCGACCAGGCGGGCGTGGGTGATGCGCCCGACCGCCGCCGCTCCCGCTGCATCCGATCCTGAAATACAGGCGAAGAAGCCGCAGCCGAGCACGGTCGAGGTGCCGATTCCCGAGCGCAGGTTCCCCATGGTGGCCTCGGCGACATCGAGCAGCTTGTTTGAAAGGCCGGTACGCACCAGCACGTCGCCGGTCAGGATGTAGAGCGGGATGGCGATGAGCGCGAAGGCGTCGATTCCCTGGAACAGGGATTCGCCGAACAGCGAAAGCGGCAGAACATCGGTGAAAACGAGCAGGCCGATGGCCCCGAAGCCGAGAGTCACCCAGACCGGCACCGCGAAACCCAGAAGGACGACCATGCCCAGAATCGGGAGGATGATATCCCAACCGAGTTCCAGCGAAACGCCGGGCGCTTGATAGAGTTGATACATCGCGACCCTATTCGAAGAGGCGGGCGCCGGTGAACGTCGGACGCCCGGCCCGGAAGTTGCCCACGTCGCGCACGAGCGACTGGAAGACTCGAAGCAGCATGATCGAGAAACCGAAGGGAACGGCGAACAGGAACCATACCCGCAGCACCCGGAGTCCATCGGTGACCGAATGGAACTTGAGCGAGGTCAACACGGGGTCCATTGACCAATAGAGAGCGAAGAGCGCGAGAATGCCGGTCAGCACGTCGGCGGCGATGTAAAGGATGGCGGTCCCGCGTTGGCCGACCAGGTGGGTGATCACGTCGATCCGGATGTGAGCACGCTCGCGCACGGCGGCCGCGGCACCGATCCAGACCAGGTAGACGAAGGCATAGCGGGCGGTTTCCTCGCCCCATACCGACGAATAGGAAAGGACGAATCGGCGGATCACTTCGACGAAAATCACCATGACGATGTAGCCGTAAAGCCACAGTAGCAGCCATCGCTCGCCGTCATGGTCGATCCGTCTCAGCAGATTCCTCATGGGTTCACCGGCATGTGTGCCGGGGCGGGTTCGACCGCCCCGGCCTGGTCATTGGGATGCGTCAGACGTCGTGGACGTAGAACTTGCTTGGCGTGTTGGCGGCTTCGAGCAGGCGATCGAAGGCCGCGAGCGACCCGGCGAGCTGCTTCTTCGTGGTTTCCCATTCGGGGCGCTGGTAGCCGCAGGCGGCTTCCCATTTCGCGAACTCTTCCGGCGTCGGCGTATAGAACTTCACGCCCGCCTTGGTCAGCTCGGCCATGGCGTGGGCCCGCGAGGCGGGCACCGCCGAAAGGTTCTGAAGGAAGGTGATATGGCTGCCGAACAGGATGGCGTCGCGCACGTCGACGGGCAGCGCGTTGAACCATGCGAGATTGCACGAGTAGACCTGGCTGTCGGGAACCGGCCGGTTGAAGGTGATCCAGGAAAGGACATCCTTGAACCCGAATACGTAAAGCGCGCCGGCAGAGGGGTCGAGGGCATCGGCAACCCCCTGCTTGATGGCGGAAGCCGTTTCGCCCCACGCCACCGGGGTGGGGTTGGCTCCGCACAGCCGGTAAAATTCCTTGAGAATATTCGAAGCGGGGATGCGGAACTTGATGCCCTTGAGGTCGTCCGGCGTACGGAACGGGGCATCGTCCAGCCCCTTGCGCTTGCCCGCCGTCCGCGGGTCGATGCAGTAGTAGAACAGGGGCTTGAAGCCCTTCTCCACCACCTTCGCGTTGATCTGCTCCTCCCAGACCTTGGAGGTGACCAAGTTGACAAACCTTTGATTGCCGCCCACCCAGTAGGGGATGTTGATGAGGTCGACCGCGGGAGCGAAGGGCGAGAAGTTGGACAGCGAATGCTGGGCCGCCTGGACGGTGCCCGCCTGTACCTTCTCGACCAGTTGCGTGCCGACGCCGAGTTGACCCGCCGGAGAGATCTTGACGTAGACCTTCCCCGACGTGGCGTTCTGGATGTTCTCCTTGAAATCGAGGGCCATGAAGGGATAGGCCCGCTGCATTTCGTAGCGGTATTCGGCGGCCAGATGCATGACGTGCTTGGCCGTCTCTTCGCGTTCCTTCTCTTCCTTGGCCGTCTGGGCGGCGGCTTCGCGGCTCCACAGGGTGCCTGCCGCACCGGCGACGACCGCCGTGGTAAGGCCGAACTTGCCCGCGAGCTCAAGGAAATTGCGGCGTTCCTCGGACCGTAGACTCTCTTCCTCGTGTCTCTTCACGACCATGACCGGGACTCCTCTCTGTTTACCGTGGATTGATTGTTTTGCCGGGCCGGTCGTCGCCGGCCGCGTTTTCATCGGCGTATTCGCGGATCAGGGTGCCGACGGTGAAGAACAACGCCGAAAGGAGGAGGGTTACGTACTCGCCGACATCATTGAGCGGGACCGGGATTTCCCAGCCAAAGGCCGCACGCCCGCGGCCGATCAGCACGTTGGCCGCGAACAGGGTAAATATGCCGCAGAAGGCGGCGAGGCTGAGATTGCCCAACCCTTTGACGGTGGTCCGCGGCTGTCTTGCAGCCATCACTCTCCCCATTTCCGGTTTCTTCAACCGCTTTATGGCGCCTTCCCATTTGAGTAAGCGCTTACATTTTCCCACATTCTAAGGGGACGATGGGCGGCATTGTCAACATGAATTTTGGATCACCCCACCGGATTGCAAAAGGATGACTCTTCTATCAAGTTGATTATAAATCATTTTTTCGGTTGCGCCGATTCGGATTAAGCGCCAAACTATATCCATGGGAGCGAAGCGGCAAAGAAAGCGCTTGCAGGATGGAACGGGGCATTCGGTCCGTCTGCTGGATGTCGCGCGGGAAGCGGAGGTTTCGACGGCAACCGTTTCGCGGTCGCTCAACGATCCGGGCAAGGTTCGTCCGGATCTGGCCGAACGCGTTCATGCGGCCATCCGCCGATTGGGCTACGTGCCCCATGGCGCGGCGCGCGCCCTGGCCAGCCATCGCTCGCAAACCATAGGGGCCGTTGTCCCGACTCTCGACAACGCCATTTTTGCCCGAGGAATCCAGGCCTTACAGCAGCGCCTCAGCGAGGACGGATACACCCTTCTGCTTGCCATGTCCGAATATGACCTTGCCCGCGAGGTGTTCCAGGTCGGGAAACTGATCGAGCGCGGGATCGACGGCCTCATGCTGATCGGCGAGGCCCACGATCCGGCCCTTTACGCGATGCTGGACGCAAAGGGGCTTCCCTACGTCAACACCTGGGTCTTCCGCGAGGCCAGCCGTCACCCTTGCATCGGCTTTCGAAACATCGACGCTGCCCATCGAATCGCCTCGTACCTGATCGATATCGGGCACCGCGACATCGCCATGATCGCCGGCGTCAGCCGGCACAACGACCGCGCCGCCGACCGCATCGTCGGGGTCCGCCAGGCCATGGCCGAACGGGGCCTGCCGTTCCCCGATGCCCTGCTCGTCGAGCGGCGCTATGACGTTGGCGAGGGAAGGCGGGCCCTGCGTCAGTTGCTCGGTCGGCCGACACCGCCGACCGCGGTGATCTGCGGCAACGACGTCATCGCCTTCGGCGCCCTTTTCGAGGCCCGGACCCTGGGCGTCCAGGTTCCCCATGATCTATCGATCGTCGGCTTCGATGACCTGGACCTGGCCAGCCAGGTTGACCCCCCGTTGACGACCATGCACGTGCCGTCGGTGCGCATGGGCAAGGGGGCCGCCGAATATCTGCTGGCCCGGTTGGCCGGCGAAAAGCCGTCGAACGCCACGGAACTGGAAGCCAGCCTCATCATCCGGGGGACAACGGCCCCGCCCAGGCCGGGCCTGCCGGCCCGTCGCCCTCAATAGGCCCGCACGATCCTGCCATGCCGTCGGCAGCTTTTTTCGGCCAGCGCGACAAAGGCTTCCGTGACGTCTTCGGGCGAGCGCAGCGTGGTGGGGTCTTCGCCGGGGAAGGCTTCGGCCCGAAGCGCCGTGCGCACCATGCCGGGGTCGACCAGGTTGACCCGGACCGGCGTCTTGATCACTTCGGCGGCGTAGGTCAGCACCATGCTTTCCAGGGCCGCCTTGGTGACGGCGTAGGTTCCCCAGTAGGCGTTGGTCATGCGCGCGGCGGCCGAGGTGGTGAAGATGGCGCGCCCCGAATCGCTCATCCTCAGCAGCGGGTCGAAGCTGCGGATCAGGCGCCAGTTGGCGGTCAAATTCACGTTGACGGTTCGGTTCCAGGTGTCGGGGTCGATGTGACCCATGGGGCTCAGGATGCCGAGCACGGCGGCGTTGCCGACCAGGATGTCGAGACGCCGGAAGCGCTCGAACACGGCGGCGCCGATCTGCTCGATCCTGCCGTGATCGGTGAGGTTGGCCGGCACCAGGGTGCAGGCGCCGCCCGCGGCGCGGATCTCGTCGTCCAGTTCCTCAAGGGCGCCCTGGGTGCGGGCCACCGCGATGACGTGAGCCCCCTCGGCGGCGAACTTCCTGGCCACCGCGCGCCCGATGCCGCGTGACGCCCCGGTTACCAGGGCGATGCGGTTTTCGAGTCGCCGTTTGTCGTCCCCCTCGGCATTCATGGCTCAGTCGCGTTCCGTCAGGAGCGACAGCTGCTCGGGGATCGGCCCTTCCTCCTTGTCAGTCAGGCGGATGGGGTAATCGCCGCTGAAGCAGGCGTCGCAGTACTGGGGCGACCCGCTGTCGCGCTTTGCCTTGCCGACCGCGCGATAGAGGCCGTCGAGAGAAAGGAAGGCCAAACTGTCGACGCCGATGTGGCCGGCCATGGCCTCGACGTCCATGCGCCCCGCCAGCAGTTCGTCGGCGGCCGGCGTATCGATGCCGTAGAAACAGGAATGCGCCGTCGGCGGGCTGGAGATCCGCATGTGAACCTCCCTGGCGCCTGCGCTCCGCACCATCTCGACGATCTTCATCGAGGTGGTGCCCCTGACGATCGAATCGTCGATCAGCACGATCCGCTTGCCCTTGAGGCGCGCCGCGTTGGCGTTGTGTTTCAGCTTGACGCCGAGATGGCGGATGTTGTCGGTGGGCTCGATGAAGGTACGCCCGACGTAGTGGTTGCGGATGATCCCCAGCTCGAACGGAACGCCCGATTCCTGGGCGTAGCCGATGGCGGCGGGGACGCCGGAATCGGGGACCGGCACCACCATGTCGGCATCGACGTGGCTCTCGCGGGCCAGCTCGGCGCCGATGTTTTTGCGCACCTGATAGACGTTCTCGCCTTCCACCGTGCTGTCGGGGCGGGCGAAGTATATGTACTCGAAGATGCAGAAGCGGGAAGCCTGCTTGGCGAACGGCTTGACGCTGCGCACGCCCTCCTCGTCGATGACAATGATTTCGCCGGGTTCGATGTCGCGAACGAACTCGGCGCCGATGATGTCGAGCGCGCAGGTTTCCGAGGCCAGGATGTGACCCTCGCCCAACCGGCCCAGGACCAGCGGGCGCACGCCCAGCGGATCGCGTACGCCGATCAGCTTGCGCTGGGTCAGCGCGACCAGCGAATAGGCGCCTTCGAGCTGGCGCAGCGCGTCGATCATGCGATCGACCACCGTGGAATAGTGGCTCATGGCGATCAGGTGGATGATCGTCTCGGTGTCGGAAGTCGACTGGAAAATGCAGCCCTGGCGGACCAGCGCGCGGCGGACGCGATACGCGTTGGTCAGGTTGCCGTTATGCGCGATGGTCAGGCCGCCGAACTCGAAGTCGGCGAACAGCGGCTGCACGTTGCGGAGAATCGTCTCCCCGGTCGTCGCGTAACGGACATGGCCGATGGCCCGATCGCCCGGCAGGCGGCCGATGACCGCCTCGGAACTGAAGTTGTCGCCGACCAGGCCGAGCGCCCGATGGCTGTGGAAATGGCGGCCATCGAAGCTGACGATGCCGGCGGCTTCCTGTCCGCGATGCTGCAGCGCGTGCAGGCCGAGCGCGGTCAGCGCGGTGGCGTCGACGTTCCCCACGATGCCGAAGATGCCGCATTCCTCCCGCAGATGGTCGTCATCGTCGTCGCGCCGGGTGGAGGGAAGGGGGGGTGTCATCGTCATGGCCGTCTCGTCTTCTTCGTCATGCCCGGACTTGTTCCGGGCATCCACGACTTCAACAGGCCCGACAAGTAAGACGTGGATGGCCGGGCCAAGCCCGGCCATGACGCCGATTGAAAGATCGCCTTGGCTGCGGAACGAGGCAACGGGTGGTGGCGCATCATTTGCTGCCCTCGATCAGGCGTTCCATTTCACGGCGTTCGTTGCGGTTATAGCCCTCGCCGGTTCCGCCGTCTTTGGCTTTCGGCTCGACGCTCAGCATGTCGCGAAAAACTTTCTGCGTTTCAAGTATTTTCTCGGCCTTGTCCTGGACGTTGCCGGCGGCCTTGGAGCCCGCCGTCGCCGCGTGATCGGGCACCAGGCCGCGCAGCATCGTGGCGCCCCGCTCGATCAGCGGCATGCTGCGGGCCTCGTTGAGCCAGCCCGGCTGCTCGTGGGGCGGCATAAGCCACACGAGGCCCAGATAGGCCACGCAGACGATGACGGCCCCCCTCACCAGCCCGAACAGGAAGCCCAGCGAGCGGTCGAGGAAATTGAGCGCACTGGCCTTGACCAGCCCCGCCGCGCCGCGGGTGATGAAGGACAACAGCACCAGGGTGACTACGAAGATGACGAGCCCGGCCACCAGATCGGCGATCAGTTCGATGGGGATCAGGCTGCGCGCGTAGGGGCGGGCATAGGGGAAGCCGTAGATGGTGGCGAAAATGGCGCCGATCCAGCCGGCGACCGCCAGCACCTCGTGCACGAAGCCGCGCGCATAGGCCAGAAGCGCCGAGATCAGCAGCACGACGATGACGGCGATGTCCGTCACGTTGACCGGAAAGTCACCCATTGCGCACCCTTTCGGCCGATCGGGCCGCCGCCGGGCCGAACAGGCGCACGATCTCGTCGACCCGGGTGATTTCCTTGACGTCCATACCCTGGGGCCCGGGGGGCTTGCGCCCGCCTTCCGTCTTGCCCCGCCGCTTTGGCGCGATGGCCTTGGTGAATCCCAGTTTCGCGGCCTCCTTCAGCCGGGTGTCGGTATGCGCCACCGGGCGCACTTCGCCGGCCAGGCCAACTTCGCCGAAAACCACCGCTTCCGGCGGCACCGGCACCCCGGAAACCGCCGACGCCAGGGCGGCGGCCACGGCCAGATCGGCGCCTGGCTCCTGGATTCTCAGCCCCCCGGCCACGTTGAGGTACACGTCGGCGCCGGCGAAGGCAAGGCCGCAGCGTGCTTCCAGCACCGCCAGCAGCATCGACAGCCGTCCGCCGTCCCAGCCCACCACCGCGCGGCGCGGCGTACCCAGCGACGAGGGCGCGATCAGGCATTGGATCTCGACCAGTACAGGCCGCGTTCCCTCCATCCCGGCGAAGACGCTGGAGCCCGACACGTCGCCCTGGCGGTCGGCCAGGAACAGCGCCGAAGGATTGGCCACCTGAATGAGGCCGGCGTCGGTCATCTCGAAGACGCCGATCTCGTCGGCCGGGCCGAAACGGTTCTTCACGGCCCTTAAGATTCGGAACTGGTGGCTGCGCTCGCCCTCGAAATAAAGGACCGTGTCGACCATGTGCTCCAGCACCCTTGGGCCGGCGATCAGGCCTTCCTTGGTGACGTGGCCGACCAGCACCACCGTGAAGCCCCGCCGCTTGGCCAGCCGGATCAGTTCCTGGGCCGAGGTGCGGACCTGGGCGACGGTGCCGGGCGCCGAGTCGAGGTTGTCGAGGAACATCGTCTGGATCGAATCGATGACCACGAATTCCGGGGCGTCGGTGGCATCCAGCGTCGCCATGATGTCGCGCACCGAGGTGGCGGCCGCCAATTGCACCGGGGCACCATCGAGGCCGAGGCGGGCGGCGCGCAGGCGCAGCTGGTCGATCGATTCCTCGCCCGAGATGTAGGCGCATCCCTGGCTGGTGGCGAGCGCGGCCGCCACCTGCAACAGCACGGTCGACTTGCCGATGCCGGGATCGCCGCCGACCAGCAGCGCCGAGCCGGGCACCAGGCCGCCGCCGCACACCCGGTCGAACTCGCCGATGCCGGTGAGCTTCCGGGGCGGGCTTTCGCTCTTGCCCCTGAGGCCGACGAAGTCGAGCTTATGGCCGCGCTTCGATCCCAGCCCCTTGGGCACGACCGCCGCCGGCGTTTCCTCGACCATGGAATTCCAGGCGCCGCAGGCGTCACACCGCCCGGCCCACTTGGCATGGGCAGCACCGCATTCCTGGCAGACGAATTGGGTGGCGGAGCGCGCCATGGCCTGGCTTCCTTAGGGCCTTACGGAGCCCGCTGTCATTTCCGCACCGCCATCTTGATCGGACCCTCGGCGCGACCGTGGATGAACTGATCGACGAACGGATTACCCGAGGCGTCGATCCCGGCGGTGGGACCGGCCCATATGATCTTGCCGTCATAGAGCATGGCGATGCGGTTGGCGATCTTGCGCGCGCTGGCCATGTCGTGGGTGATGGAAAGGGCGGTCGCCCCCACCTCGCGGGTGATCTTGACGATCAGGTCGTTGATGACGTCGGCCATGATCGGGTCCAGGCCCGTGGTCGGCTCGTCGAAAAAGATGATCTCGGGGTCGGCGGCGATGGCGCGCGCCAGGGCGACACGTTTCTGCATGCCGCCCGAAAGCTCGGCCGGATAGAGGTCGGCCACTTCGGCCTCCAGCCCGACCTGGGCCAGCTTGGCCACCGCGATGTCGCGCGCCTGGGCGCGGGTCACCCGTTTCTGGGCCAGCAGCCCGAAGGTGACGTTTTCCCATGCCGGCAGGCTGTCGAACAGGGCGGCGCCCTGAAACAGCATGCCGACCTTGCGGTTCACCGCCTCGCGGTCGCCGGGCTTCATGCCGGTCACTTCCTCGCCGTCGACCTGGATGGAGCCGCGATCGGGCTTGAGCAGCCCCAGGATGCTCTTGATCAGCACCGACTTGCCGGTGCCCGAGCCGCCGATCACCACGACCGATTCCGCTACCCCGACGTCGAGGTCCAGGCCATCCAGCACCACCTTGGGGCCGAACGCCTTGTGCAGATCGCGAATGCGGATTTTCGGGGGTGTCTGGCTCATGTGCCGAAGAACATCTCCGTCAGGATGTAGTCGAAGGCGAGGATCAGGATGCAGGCCGACACCACGGCGTTGGTGGTCGCCGTGCCCACTCCCTGGGCGCCGCCTTTCGAGTGATAGCCGTGATAGCATCCCATCAGGGTGACGATGACGCCGAAGACGGCGGCCTTGACCAGGCCCGAGATGACGTCCTCGGCCTGTACGAAGTTGTAGGTGTTCTGGATGTAGATGGAGGCGTTGAAACCCAGCTTGTAGACCGCCACCACGTAGCCGCCGAACACCCCGATGATGTCGGCGATTAGCACCAGCACCGGGAACATGACGACGCCGGCGATGAGGCGCGGCGCCACCAGGTATTTCATCGGATTGGTGGAAAGGGTGGTCAGCGCGTCGATCTGCTCGGTCACCCGCATGGTGCCGATCTCGGCGGCCAGCGAGGCGCCGATGCGCCCGGCCACCATCAGGCCGGCCAGCACCGGCCCCAGTTCGCGGGTCAGCGCCAGCACCACGATGTTGGCGACCGCGCTTTCAGCCGAGAAGCGCGAGGTCCCGGTATAAGTCTGAAGCGCCATGACCATGCCGGCGAAGATCGCCGTCAGGCCGACCACCGGCAGCGAATAATAGCCGATATCAACCATCTGGCGGACGATGATGCGCGGATAGAAGGGCGGCCGTACGCAATGGGAAAAACCGGCGCCAGCGAACAGCGCCAGGCGGCCGGTGGTGCCGAGGAAGGTCAGGACGACCCGCCCGATCAGCTGCAGGAGGCGCATGTCACTCCGTTCCCCCGACGTAGCGCCTGTGATAGCGCCGGCTCAGGCCGGTCAGAATTTCGTAGCTGATGGTAGCGGCTGTGGCGGCCACCGCATCGACGTCGTTCTGGGGGCCGATCAGGTCGATCAGGCACCCCGGCCGGCTCTCGGCTTCCGGAACGGAGGTGACGTCGAGCGTGATCAGGTCCATCGAAACACGTCCCACCACCGGCGTCCGGATGTCGCCCACAAAACCGCACCCCGCATTGCCGAGGGACCGCAGGAAACCATCGGCATAGCCAACCGCGACGGTGGCGATCCGCGCCGGCCCGGCGAAGCGGTGTGTGGCACCATATCCAACGGTCTGGGGGGTGTCAACGCCGCGCACTTGCAGGATTTTTCCTTGCAGTCGAACCACTTGCGCCATCGGATTGGGCCCACCCGGCAGTGGGTTTCCGCCGTAGACGGCAATCCCCGGTCGGGCCACGTCGAAGTGATAGTCGGATCCTAAGAATATCCCCGCCGAATTGGCCAACGAGGCGCGCGTCAGCGGCAGCCGCCGGCGGACCGCGACGAACGCCGCCAACTGTTGGCGGTTCATCGGGTGGTCCGGCTCGTCGGCGCAGGCCAGGTGACTCATCAAATAGCCGGGGGCCATGCCGTCGAGGCGGGCCGGCTCGGCGGCCAGCGCCGTCACCTCGTCGGGCGGCAGGCCGAGGCGCGACATGCCGGTGTCGACGTGGATGTCGGCGGCCAGGGCACTTTGCCGGGTCCGGCAGAAGGCCCGCCACTCGTCGATCGTGCCCAGGCTGTTCAGCACCGGGATCAGGCGATGCGCCGCGAACTCGGCGGCGGTGCCGGGCAACAGGCCGTTCAGGACGTGGATTTCGGCCTTGGGCAGGGCGGCGCGTAGCGCCACACCCTCGTCCAGATGGGCGACGAAGAAGACCCGGCAGCCGGCCCCGGCCAGGGTTTTGGCCACCGGCTCCAGACCAAGGCCGTAGGCATCCGCCTTGACCACGCCGGTGCACTCGGCGCCCTTCAGGCGATCCCGCAGGCTTTGCCAGTTGGCGCGAAGGGCGGCCAAGTCGATGGTCAGGACGGCGCCGCTGGAAGCTTCGCTTACCATGGCCGGCTCACCGGTAACCCGGGTGGTCCTGGTCGAGGTTGCCGAAGCGGGTGAACGCTCCCTGGAACATCAGCTTGATGGTGCCGATGGGACCGTGGCGCTGCTTGGCGACGATGACCTCGGCGACATTGCGCACGATCTCCAGCCGTTCCTCCCAGCGCTTGCGGCGGTCGAAGTACTTGTCGTCGGCTTCATCCTGGCGTTGGGCCGGTTCGTCGCGCTCCAGGTAGTACTCCTCGCGGAAGATGAACATGACGACGTCGGCGTCCTGTTCGATGGAGCCCGATTCGCGCAAGTCCGAAAGCTGCGGCCGCTTGTTGTCGCGCTGCTCGACGGCGCGCGAGAGCTGGGAGAGCGCCAGCACCGGCACGTCGAGCTCCTTGGCCAGGGTCTTCAGGCCCCGGGTGATTTCCGAGACCTCCTGAACGCGGTTGTCGCTGCGCGATCCCGAGGACGCGATGAGCTGGAGGTAGTCGATGACGATCATGGCCAGCCCGTGCTGGCGCTTCAGGCGGCGCGCCCGGGTGCGCAGCGCGCTGACCGTGAGCGCCGGGGTGTCGTCGATGTAGATGGGGATCTGATGCAGGGTCTGGCTGGCGACCACCAGGCGGTTGAACTCGTCGTTCGAAAGCTCTCCCTTGCGCATGCGGTCCGACGAGATGTCGGTCTGCTCTGAAAGAATGCGGCTGGCCAGCTGTTCGGCCGACATTTCCAGCGAGAAGAAGCCGATGATGCCGCCTTCGCCGCCCTTCGACTTGGCGTGCGTATAGGCGGCGTTGAACGCGATGTTGGTGGCCAGCGCCGTCTTGCCCATCGATGGGCGGCCGGCCAGGATGATGAGGTCGGACGGATGCAGGCCGCCCAGCGTCTTGTCGATATCGGTGAACCCGGTGCCGACGCCGGCCAGCGAGCCTTCCCGCTTGTGGGCCTTCTCGGCCACCTCGATGGCGTCGATGACCGAGGTCTTGAAGGGCTGGAAGCCGCCTTCGTATTCGCCGCGGGTGGCCAGATCGTAAAGGCCTTGCTCGGCCCGCTCGATCTGGTTCGTCGCCGTCTCGTCGACTTCGCCCCCGTAGGCGCGCTCGACCACGTCCTCTCCCAGGTTGATGAGCTCGCGCCTCAAATGCAGGTCGTAGATCAACCGTCCGTACTCGCCGGCGTTGATAAGGCCCACCGCGGTGGACGCCAGATCGACCAGATAGGCCGGGCCGCCGACCTCGGCCAACGACTGGTCCTGCTCGAAGAAGTTCTTGAGCGTCACCGGATCGGCGATCTGGCCGCGCTCCACCAGCTTGGAGCAGGCTTCGAAGATGCGGCCGTTCTGTCCCAGTGCGAAGTGCTCGGGCCTCAGGAACTCGGATACCGCCTCGTAGGCCCGGTTGTTGGCAAAGATGGCGCCCAGCAGCGCCTTTTCGGCGTCGATGTTATGGGGGGGCGAGCGAAAGGCCGAGAGCCGGGCGTCGGCATCGGCAAGCTGCTGAGGCAGCGACGTGGAGACTTGCATTGTCATGGGACGCCCAAACTAGTGGCTCGGCGCCACTCTGCAAAGAGGGGACGTTTCCCACCCCCCTGTGTAAAAGTGGATGACACGTGGATGACCGGTGGAAAACATCGGAAGCGGCGGGCGGGATCTCAGGCGGCCTCGAGCTTCCCGCCGCTTTGCCGTGCCATCCGGCGGCTTTCGTCGGTCAAGTAGGTGCGGGTCAGCGGCACGGCGTCCTGCTGTCGGGCCAACTGGACCTGGAAGACCACCAGCCCCAAGTGCCGGAAGGCCACTTCACTGGCTGCCAGATAGTACTCCCACATCCGGCAGAAGCGCTCGTCGTAAATCGACTTGGCTTCGTCCCAGTTGGTGACGAACCGTTCCCGCCAGTGACGCAGGGTTTCGGCGTAGTGAAGCCGGAGCACCTCGACGTCGGTGATGAAAAGCCGGCTGCGCTCGATGGCCGCCGTCACTTCCGAAAGGGCCGGAATGTAGCCGCCCGGGAAGATGTACTTGCGGATCCACGGGCTGGTGGCGCCCGGGCCGTCGGCGCGCCCGATGGTATGGATGAGCGCGATGCCGTCGTCGGTCAGCAGGTTCCGGATCTTGTCGAAGAAGGTGCGATAGAAGCCGACCCCGACGTGCTCGAACATGCCGACCGAAACGATGCGCTCGAACCGACCCTGCTGATGGCGGTAGTCGCGCAGATGGAAGTGTACCCGCTTGGTGAGCCTGTTCTCCTCGGCGCGCTGGGCGGCCAGCTGGAACTGTTCGGTGGAAAGCGTCAAGCCGGTCACCTCGACCTTGGTTCGCCGCGCCAGGGTCAGCGCCAGGCCGCCCCAGCCGCACCCGATGTCGAGCACCTTCTGGCCGTCGCGCAGCAGCAGCTTGGCGGCGATATGGTCCTTCTTGTTGGCCTGGGCGGTTTCCAAGTCGTCGTCCGGCCGCGCGAAATAGGCGCATGAATACTGGCGGTCGCGATCGAGGAAAAGGTCGTAGAGGGCGCCGGAGAGATCATAGTGGTGGGCCACGTTGGCGCGCGCCCGGGGGAGGATGTTGAACTGGTGCAGGTGTCGCATCGCCCGTTGCAGCCAGTTGTCGAGGGCGAAGAAGGGGTGGGTTTCCAGCGACGGCAGATTGATCGCCGCCAGGGTCAGCAGGTCGTAGATGGAGCCGTCCTCGACGGTCAGCGTCCCGTCCATGTAGGCTTCGCCGGTCGTCAGCTGCAAGCTGAGAGGCAGGCGCCAATGAAGCGCCTTCTCATGCAGGCGAATCCTAACCTCGGGCCCCGGCTCGCCGCGATAAACACGGGTCCGGCCATCGGCATCGACGAGCGTCAAGGTGCCAACCCTAACCAGGCGTGTCAGTAGCCAATCCAGCAACATCGCGCCATTCCCGAAGCGGCGCCTCGCGGCGCCCATGACTAATCATCCCGTAATGCGGGTGCCCCCCTCTCGGGACATCCAGTAAAAAAGTGTACCACAGAAATGGGACGTTTGGGTAGACGACACAAGGGGAGGGCATTGGCGTTGCAGCGAAAAAAAGCGCGCCGGTTGCCCGGCACGCCTTCCTTTTCGGATCGCGGGATAAACCCGTCTTAAGCGTTTTCCCCGTCGGCGGGCGCCGCCGCGGCGCCGGCTTCTGGGCGGGATGAATGATGGGCACTACCGCTTTCACGCCCGGCGTTTCATGCGAAAAAATGTCACGCGTGACGCAGCCCTCGCGGCTTTGCCGGTAAGCTGCCGGGACCATTCCAGCAAACAGCCCCGGAGGCCATCATGGACCGCATCCCGACAAGCCTGCTTAATTTATTTGAAGGCACCCCACGCCAGGATCGCAAGTTGCCGATCAATTTCATGGATGCAGGAAATAATGCGACGTTCAAGGTCGACGGGCCGATTAAGGTCGAGCACAATAATACCAGCGCGCATCCCGACGGCATCCACTATTTTCTGGTTTGGGAACCGCTGGATGACCAGGGCAACGTCATGCCGCAAATCTCCAATCGTCCATCTGGCGCTCCGACGGTTGAAATGCCCATGCCTCCGAACTTCTCCCGCACGGAAACCTTTGCGCCGCCGTTCGACAATCCCGATGGCTGGCGAGTCCGCGTCAACATTCCGGCGCAGGCGCCACGCAACGGTGCCTCGACCGGCGTCTACCTGAATATTCGCGAGCTTGCCAAGCCTTCACGGAATAGGTGAACCCCCCCTCCGCCACCGGCCGGTTGGTGTGCCGGGTGCCGGCGCGGCCTTACGGCGCGGGCAGGCCGTAAGTCGCGTAGGTTGTTGCAACGTCGGCGTCGATGCTCTTCGCCGCCGTCAGGTCGGCCTCGGCACCCGTGATGTCGCCCAGTCGGTGCTTGGCAAGGCCGCGGCCGTATAGGGCGTAAGCGTGGCGCGGGTGAATGTCGGTGGCCGCGTCGAAATCGGCGATCGCCAAGTCGGCCTTGCCCATCTTCAGATAGGTGAACCCCCGGCTGGCGAGCGGGGCGGGCTGATTGGGCGCGAGGCGTAATGCTGCCTCGCAGTCGATCAGGGCATCGGCCAGTTGGCCGAGGATGGCCCGCATAAAGCATCGGCCGCTCCAGGCCATGTAATACTCCGGGGCGAGACGGATCGTCTGATTGTAATCGTCGAAGGCGCGATCATATTGGTTGGCCATTTCGTAGGTGACGCCGCGGTTGTAGAAATTGATCCAGTCCGGCTCGCGGCGGATGACCTCGCTGTAATCCGCGATCGCCAGGTCATAGTTGCGCATGCGCAAGTGAACGTCGGCGCGATTGTTCAGGGCATCATCATCGTTGGGGTCGAGCCGGACCACCTGGTCATAGTCCAGGATCGCCAAGTCGTGACGGTCCTGCTGGCCGTAGGCACGGGCACGCTCATCATAGATGGCAGGATCGTCCGGCCTGAGGCGGATCGCTTCGCCTAAGTCCGCGATCGCCTGATCGAACCGGCCCATGCCATGGTAGGTACGTCCGCGCAGGAAGAAGGCGGCGGCAGAGTTGGGTTTGAGCCTGATCGTCGCGTCGATGTCCTCGATCGCCCGGTCAAACCGGCTCATCCAAAAATAGGCGCGGCCGCGGTAGTAGTGGGCGCCGGGGAGACCCGGCCCCGCCGCGTTGCCCGCCTGGATGATCGCCGAGCAGGCGACGATGACCGCCGCCGGATCGACCTTCGACCCCCCTGATCCGAACGTGCGATGTGCCCCGCAGGCTTCCCATTGCGCGCGATCCGGCCGGCTGCCGGCGCGGCCGGCCATGTCGGCGGTAACGGCCGCCGCGATAATCGCCAGCACGGCCGGGACAAGGATAAACGGTCTCGGCATGCGAATCTCCCTCGACATCGGAGTCTGGCCGGCAGCCGCACCTCTCGGCGCCACCATATGCAATCAATAATTGTTGAATATTTTACGCCGACACAACCGAAAGTCAATATGGGCGCCCGCAACAAAGAAGGCGCGCCGGTTGTCCGGCGCGCCTTCTTGATCGAACTGCGAGGCAACCCGCCTTAAGCGTCTTCCTCGTCGGCGGGTGCCGCCTCGTCGGCGGTTTCGGGCTCGGCCGTCTCTTCGGCGGCCTCCTCCTCTTCCTCGACATGCAAGACCGGCCGTTCCTCTTCCGCGCGGAGAACGGCGGCGCCGGTCTTGGCCTGGATATCGGCCTCCTCGGGCGAGCGGGCGACATTGGCCTTGACCGTCACCGCCACCTCGGCGTGAAGGTCCACCCTGACGTCATGGATGCCGACCGTCTTGATCGGCGGCGCCAGCTTAACCTGCTTGCGGCTGACCTCGAAACCGGCCGCCAGCATGGCGTCGGCGATGTCGCGGGCGCCGACCGAACCGTAAAGCTGGCCAGCTTCGCCGGCCTGACGGATCAGCGTCACCGACAGGCCCGCCATCTTGGCTGCGACCCCCTCGGCTTCCTCGCGGCGCTCCAGGTTGACAGCCTCGAACTGGACCCGCTGCTTGTCGAAATAGCGGCGGTTTTCTTCGGTTGCCCGCATCGCCTTCTTCTCGGGCAACAGGTAATTGCGGGCGTAGCCGGGCTTGACGTTGACCACGTCGCCCATCTGCCCGAGCTTCTCGATCCGCTCCAACAAAATCACTTGCATCATTCGTCCTCCCGCACCGGGTCCGGTCCGGCGACACGGTGCCGCACGCCAACCCACTGCTCGATCAACCCCAATCCGACCACGGCCATGCGGGCCCAGCCGGACATGAACAAAACCACGTAGAACACCACCAGAAGCGGCTGACGGGCGCGAACCCGGCGGGCCAACCCATGAACCACGGCCGTCCCCAAGACGAAGAAGGGCACCGCCATGATCATGGCCAGGTTACGCCCGATATACTCCACGTCGCCCGACCCCAGCAAGGCCACGGCGGCGGCTGCCACCATCAGCCAGGACACCCAGTCCGGCAACACCATGTCCCTGGCCGTCGGCGCCGGACGCAAACTGCGCCCCGACCGGGTCAGGATGGCCAGGGCCAGCAGCCCGTTGCCGACCACCACCGCCAGCCACATGGCCGCGGCGGCGCCCGGAAAGAAGGGGGCCATTTCGGCGAGGATCCGGCTTCGCTCCGTCTCGGCCAGCATAGGCCAGACGACCCGGAGCACCATCTCCAAATAGGACGACACCGAATCGCGAAGACTTTCGCCATGTCCTTGGCTGACCAGGGCGGCCACTACCAGAAGAGCGCCGGCAAAGGCGGCCAACCAGCACAGCACGGCCCCCAGCGGATACCACGAAACCTGACCCTTGCCGTCGGTCCGCTTCAACAGGGCCTGGCGGAAGGCCAACCCGCTGGGCAGGGCGTGGATCAGGGCGTACATGCCGGCCGCCAGCAGACCGCCGAACCCCGCCGACAGGGTAAGCCCGACGGCGAGTGCCAGGAACCCCGCCTTGGTTCCGTAGCCGAGACCGACCAGGAACAGCGGCAACGGCGCGAGATTGGCCAGCACGATCATGCTGGGCTTACCCGTCGCAAACGCGATCGACAGGATCGCGCTCGCAACGCCGCCCAGGGCGATGAACAGGTGCCTGGACATGGTTTCTCTCGGGCCTTTGTTCCTGGGGGCTTGGCGGAGTACGGACCGGCGGCGCCATCCCCCCGACGTCGAGGGGCGGGACCGGCGGTCCGGCTTCCGGGGCGTCCCTACTTCAGCACGTAGGGCAACAACGCCAGGTAACGGGCCCGCTTGATGGCCCGCGACAGCTCGCGCTGCTTCTTGGCGGAGACGGCGGTGATCCGGCTCGGCACCATCTTGCCGCGCTCGGACACGTACCGCGTCAGCAGCCGGATGTCCTTGTAGTCAATGTTCGGCGCACCGCGGCCGGAGAACGGACACGTTTTGCGCCGACGGACAAACGGCCGGCGTCCGCCGCCAGCGGCCCCACGGGCGCCGCCGGTTCTCTCTCTCTTGTCGTCGTCATCCATCATCATCGGGCGTCTCCCTCGTTCGCGTCCTCGCCAACCTCGACCTCGGCCACCGCAACAACATCATCGGTGCCGGCGTCGTCGTTGCCAAAGCGTGGCGAGGAGTCGCGGTCGCCACGGCGGTGCCGCTCTTCGCGGCCGCCCCGGCCCTGGGCCATCGCCGACGGACCTTCTTCCAGCTCGTCGACGCGGACCGTCAGATAACGCAGGACGTCCTCGTTGATCCGCATCAGCCGCTCCATCTCGTGGATGGCCTCGGCGGGCGCATCGAGGTTGAGCAGCACGTAGTGGCCCTTGCGATTCTTCTTGACCTTGTACGCCAGGTTGCGCAGCCCCCAATACTCGCGCTTGGCAACCTTGCCGCCCAGACCTTCTACGGTGGCGGTAAAGGTGTCGGCGAGGGAATCGACTTGGGTGGCAGAGATGTCCTGACGTGCGATAAACACGTTTTCGTAATACGGCATCTTCTTCTCCGTCTGGCTTTTCTCAACCCATCGGCCGGTGGTTTTCGCGGATCCGACGAGCATAGCCGGGCCCTTCCCGGCACAGAGATATGAGGCGCGGCACTATACACATTTGAAAACCATGTGCAAGCGCGCTTGACACGTGCGGCCGAGACGCTATCACTGGCCGCCATTCCCGTTGCTATTTCGGTGACAGTGCACTTAATTCGGCGCGACGCGGACGGCAGCCGGAGGAGCGGAGTGAATTAAATGCACTGTCACCGAAATAAATCCTAAGGAACGACCGCATGACCCGCGCTTTCGTTTTTCCCGGCCAGGGTTCGCAAGCCGTTGGCATGGGCCGAGAACTTGCTGCCGCATTTCCCGCCGCGCGCCACCTTTTCCAGGAGGTGGACGACGCGTTGAGCCAGCATCTGGCGCAGTTGATGTTCGAAGGCCCGGGCGAAGAACTGACCTTGACCGAGAACGCGCAACCCGCGCTGATGGCGGTCAGCCTGGCCGTCATCCGGGTGCTTGGCCAGGAAGGCGGCATGGACGTGGCCAAGGCGTGCGCCTTCGTCGCCGGCCATTCGCTGGGCGAGTATTCGGCGCTGGCCGCCGCCGAGGCACTCAGCGTGCCGGCTGCGGCCAGCCTGCTCAAAACGCGCGGCCGCGCCATGCAGCAGGCCGTGCCGGTGGGCGTCGGCGGCATGGCGGCCCTGATCGGCGTCGACTTCGAGGCGGCGCAGGCGATCGCCAAGGAGGCCTCCGAGGTGGGCGTGTGCGAGACCGCCAACGACAACGCCCCCGGGCAGGTCGTGGTCAGCGGCACGTTGGCCGCCGTCGAGCGGGCCGTCGCCATTGCCGGCGGGAAGGGGGCCCGTAAGTGTGTGATGCTGCCGGTGAGCGCGCCGTTCCATTGTTCGCTGCTGGCGCCGGCCGCCGAAGTCATGCAGGAAGCCCTGGAGGGGGCGGACGTCAAGTCCCCGGTGGTGCCGCTGATCGCCAACGTCACCGCCGAGCCCGTCCAGGATGCCGCCGAGATCCGCCGGCTGTTGGTCAAACAGGTGACGTCGACGGTGCGCTGGCGCGAGAGCGTGCTGGCCATGAAGGCGCTGGGTGTGGATACTTTGGTCGAGGTGGGGGTGGGCAAGGTGCTGAGCGGGCTGACCCGGCGCATCGACCGCGACTTGGCGGCGATGGCTGTCGGTACGCCCGAGGACATCGAAGCCCTGGTCAAGACCCTGTGACGAACGGACGAGGGGAAAGGGAAGCCATGTTTGACTTTTCCGGAAAGTGCGCGCTGATCACCGGGGCATCCGGGGGTATCGGTGGGGCCATCGCCCGCCTGCTGCACAAGCAGGGGGCGACGCTGGGGTTGACCGACATGCGCCGCGAGGGCATGGAAGCGCTGGCCGCCGAATTGGGCGGGCGGACCCATCTGTTCGAGGCGAACCTGAGCGATCCCGAGGCCCCGGCCAAACTGGTGGCCGACGCCGAGAAGGCGATGGGACGCATCGACATCCTGATCAACAACGCCGGCCTGACCCGCGACAACCTGGCCATGCGCATGAAGGACGAGGATTGGCAGTTGGTGCTGGACGTCAACCTGACGGCGGCGTTCCGGCTGTCGCGGGCGTGCCTCAGGCCGATGATGAAGCAACGCTCGGGGCGCATCGTCGGTATCGCTTCCATCGTCGGGGTGACGGGCAATGCCGGCCAGGTCAACTACGCGGCCTCGAAAGGCGGCATGATCGCCATGTCGAAGTCGATGGCCCAGGAAGTGGCGTCGCGCGGCATCACGGTTAACTGCGTGGCCCCCGGATTCATCGCCACCCCGATGACCGACGCCCTTTCCGACGAACAGAAACAGCGCCTGGTGGCCAGCATCCCCGGCGGCCGTCTGGGCACGCCCCAGGATGTCGCCGCCGCCGTGGCGTTCCTGGCCAGCGACGAGGCCGCTTACGTCACCGGACAAACCGTGCATGTCAACGGCGGCATGGCCATGATCTAGCAATACCGCGCCTTTGCTGGGTGTTGGCAAAGGCGGAAAAAGTGTGTTACGAGAAGGGCTCTGCCGGCGCCCAAGACTTCGCGGGAAGCGCCCGGTTCGATTGCGTTTACAGAGGAACAGGCAAGGAATTGACCGATGAGTGACGTTGCTGACCGCGTGAAAAAAATCGTCGTGGAGCATCTTGGCGTCGAAGAGACGAAGGTGACCGAGAATGCCAGCTTCATCGATGATCTTGGGGCCGACAGCCTGGATACGGTTGAACTCGTCATGGCGTTCGAAGAGGAATTCAACTGCGAAATTCCCGACGATGCCGCCGAGAAGATTTTGACCATCAAGGATGCCATCGACTTCATCGAATCCCATAAATAAATCCTTCCCGGGGAACCCGAGTCTCGGTCCCGCCGGGACTATCGTCTTCGCGTTTCCCTCACAATAAACGGAACCGCAACCGTCATGAGACGTGTCGTCGTCACCGGAATTGGGCTCCTGACATCCCTTGGATGTGGGGTGAAACCCTGCTGGGATCGCTTGCTTCAAGGGCAGTCGGGCATTCGGACCATCGAGAACTTCGACGTTTCGGACCTCCCGGCCAAGGTCGCCGGTCAGGTTCCCGAGGGGCCGACGGCCGAGGGCCTGTTTACCGCTGATGACTGGATGGAGCCGAAGGACGCCCGCCGGGTCGACAAGTTTATCCTGTACGGGATGGCGGCGGCGACGCAGGCGGTCCAGGATTCGGGCTGGCAGCCGCAAACTGACGAGGACCGCTGCCGGACCGGCGTATCCATCGGCTCGGGCATCGGCGGCTTGGCCGAAATCGCCAAGGGGGCGGTGATCGTCGAGAGCAACGTCCGGCGGTTGAGCCCGTTCTTCATCCCGGCCAGCCTGATCAACCTGGTTTCCGGGCAGGTTTCGATCAAGTACGGCTTCAAGGGCCCGAACCACGCGGTCGTCACCGCCTGTTCGACCGGCGCCCATTCGATCGGCGATGCGGCCCGCATGATCATGTGGGAAGATGCCGACGTCATGGTCGCCGGCGGAGCGGAAGCCGCCATCTGCCGCCTGGGCGTGGCCGGCTTCTCGCGGGCCAACGCGCTGTCGACCAATTTCAACGACACGCCGGAACGGGCCTCGCGGCCGTGGGACCGCGACCGCGACGGTTTCGTGATGGGCGACGGCGCCGGCGTCGTCGTCCTTGAGGAACTGGAGCACGCCAAGAAGCGGGGCGCCAACATCTATGCCGAGTTCGTCGGCTACGGCCTGACCGGCGACGCCCACCACATCACGGCGCCGGCCGAGGACGGCAACGGCGCCTATCGGTGCATGGCAATGGCCTTGAAAAGGGCCGGCATGACGCCGGACGACATCGACTACGTCAACGCCCATGGGACATCGACGCCGCTCGGCGACGAGATCGAGCTGGGCGCTGCCAAGCGCCTGTTCGGCGACGCCATACAGAAGATGTCCATGTCGTCGACGAAATCGGCGGTCGGCCATTGCCTGGGCGCGGCGGGATCGGTCGAGGCGATCTTCTCGATCCTTGCCATGCGCGACGGCATTGCGCCGCCGACGCTCAACCTGGACAATCCTTGCGACGGTGCCGCCGGGGTCGACCTGGTGCCCCACAAGGCCCGCGAGCGCAAGATCCGCGCCGTGCTGTCCAATTCCTTCGGCTTCGGCGGAACCAACGCGTCGATCATTTTCAAAGCCTTCAACTAGGATGTGAGGCGGCATGCGCCGCATCGCGTTCCTTCTGTTTTTCCTCATCCTTCTGGCCGCGCTGGCCGGCGGCGGCGTGTTCGCCTGGGGATATGCCCAGTTCGTGCGGCCGGGGCCCCTGGCGATGCCCGCCACGGTGGTGATTCCCAAAGGGGCCGGCCTCGGCGGCATCGCCGCCCAATTGACCGACGCCCGCATCATCAGGCATCGGGTGGTCTTCGAAGTGGGGGCAAAGATTACCGGCGCTGACGGCCGCCTCAAGGCCGGCGAATATGCCTTTCCGGCCGCGATCAGCGTTCGCGACGCCATCGCGCTGCTTGAAAGCGGCCGAACCGTGGTGCGCCGCCTGACCCTGGTCGAAGGTACGACTGTGGCGCAGGTAACGGCGCAATTGGCCGCCGCCTACGGATTGCAGGGCGAAGTCGTCGGGGTTCCGGACGAAGGGGCGCTGCTGCCTGAAACCTACCACTATTCGTATGGCGACAGCCGCCAGGAGATGGTCGGGCGAATGGCCCGCGCCATGGACGACGTTCTGGTCCGCGCCTGGGCGGAACGCCGGCCGGATCTGCCCCTGGCCTCGCCGCGCGAGGCGGTCATTCTGGCCTCCATCATCGAAAAGGAAACCGCCGTACCGGCGGAACGCTCGCGGGTGGCGGCGGTCTTTGTCAACCGGCTGCGCAAGGGCATGCGGCTGCAATCCGACCCGACGGTGGTCTACGCGCTCACCGGCGGCAAGGAGCCGCTGGGCCGTCCCCTCACACGCCAGGACCTGAAGACGGTCTCGCCGTTCAACACCTATGTGCAGGAGGGCCTGCCGCCGGCGCCGATCTGCAATCCGGGCCGGGCCTCGGTGGTGGCCGCCCTCGATCCGGCCGACACCGACGACCTCTATTTCGTGGCCGACGGCAACGGCGGGCACGTGTTCGCCAAGACATTGGAAGAGCACAACCGCAATGTCGCGCGCTGGCGCAAGGTGCGCGACCAGCAGGCCGCCGAGCCGGCCGATTCCCGCTGACGGGCGCTTAAGGGTTACGCGGCAAACGCCGGAACAGCGGGTCGGTCCAGGCCGGCGGCAGCACGTTCATCAGCCAGACGATGAAATACATCGGCCACGGGAAGGCGATGCGGGCCCTGTCGCGGGCTAAGCCCCGCCGAATGATCTTCGCGGCCTTGTCGGCCTGCATGATGAACGGCATGGGAAAGGTGTTGACCGCCGTCATGCTGGTGACGACGTAGCCCGGGCAGATCACCGACACCCCGATGCCGTCCTCCCACAGCGAACCCCGCAGGCCCTCGCCGTAGCTTTTGACGGCGGCCTTGCTGGCGGCGTAGGCGGCGGTGCCGGGCAGGCCGCGGAAGCCGGCGATGGAACTGACCAGGGCCAGCTGGCCCCGGCGGCGGGGCCGCATGCGGGCGATGGCGGGGTCGATGGTGTTGAGCAATCCGTCAACGTTGACGGCAAAGATTTCGCGCACCTTCTCGGCCGGGTCGGCGGAGCGCGCGGTGCCGGACGAGATGCCGGCGTTGGCGATGACGAGATCCAGCGGATGGGCATCGTCGATGCCGACGATCCAGGCGGCCATGGCGGCGCGATCGACCACGTCGATGGCCCGAACGGCCGCCTCCGCACCTCGCTCGCGGCATTGCCGGGCAATGGCTTCCAGGCGCTCCTCGCTGCGTCCGCCGAGCGCCAGGAAAACGCCGGGCGCGGCGTATCCGATGGCAAGCGCGGCACCGATGCCGTTCGAGGCGCCGGTGATCAGGATCGATCGTGGAGACGGGAACTTTCTCACCGTGGCCCTTTCGCTGCGGGGGATGCCGCCGTCAGAATAGGGGAATCGTCGGCCGGAAACGACGGAGAAATCGCGCGGAAGGCAGCGACAATGGGGAAAACCCGGGGTGTCGGCCGCCGCACGGTCAGGCTTATGATGATCGGCTTGCGAACGGCAAGAATCGGCGGGTCGTCCCCGTCGGCAATGGAACAAGCCGAATGATCGTTCGCCTCCATACGCGCGTCACGATGGCGATTGTCGGCCTGATCGCCGCCCTCGTGGTTGTGTTGTCGGCTCTTCTTTTCGTGCAGTTTCGTCTGACGATGGAAGAGACGCGCGAGTCGAATTCGGCGGCGATGGCCGACGCGCTGCTGAAGCAGGCTGAACGGCGTGCCCAGGGCGTGGCCGGCTTCCTGTCGGAATCACTGACCGATTCCCTTGCCCAGCAGCAATGGGATGCCGTGCGCTATCTCGCCCTGTCCACCCGGGGCCGGCGGGGCGTCGACTATGTCCGCGTCTTCAACGCGTCCAGAGGCGTCGTCGTGGATGATACGGACACCGTCGTCGCCGATTCTCCCGGGGCTCCCGACACCACGATGACCGCGGTGCTGACCTTCGGCCGCAGCGTCACCACGATCACGGGGGACCGGCTGAGCGTCTCGGTTCCCGTGACGGCGGGCGCGCGGATTTTGGGCGGAGTGACGGTCGGCCTTTCATTGGCCGACGAGCAATCCGACATCGCGGCGACCCAAGCCCTGCTTAAAGGAATTCATCAGAAAGGGACGGCGAGGCTGCTTGCGGTCAGCGGCATCGCGGCCTTTGTCTTCGCTGCCATGGGGATTCTGTTCAGCGTGGCGGTGGCGCGTGGCATCAGCGGCCCGATCGAGAAACTGGTGACGTTGACCCGCCAGATCGGCCGCGGCGCCGTGGACGTGGCGCCGCCGGAGCAGCGCAGCGACGAAATCGGCGAACTCGGCCTCGCTCTGGTGACCATGGCGCGTCAACGGCGGGAGGCGGAAGAGAGGGCGCGGCGATTGCAGGCGGAACTTGCCCATGTTTCCAGGATCACCACGATGGGCGAGATGGCGACCGGCCTCGCCCACGAACTGAACCAGCCATTGACCGCGATTTCCAACTATTTGCGGGGGAGCATCACCCGGCTCAGGAAATCCAACACGGTGACGAAGGATGTCCTGGACGCCATGGAGCGGGCGGCAGCCGAAGCGATTCGTGCCGGCGAGGTCATCCGACGGGTTCGTTCCTTTGTGCGCAAGGTGGAACCCGAGAAGACGGCGGTCGACATCAACGCCACCATCCGCGAGACGATCGACCTGCTGCGCGCCGAGGCGCAATGCCATGACGTGGCGATCATTCTCGATCTGGCGCTGGGGCTTGCTCCGGTTGGTGCCGACAAGATCCAGATCCAGCAGGTCATCCTCAATCTCGCGCGCAATGGCATCGAGGCGGCTCGGGACAACGTACCGTCGCCTCGCCAGGTGGCCATCTCGACCGTCCCGCAGGGCGAGGACCTTGTGCGGGTGACCGTTCACGATTCAGGATCGGGCGTTCCGGACACCCTGCGCGAATCGATCTTCGAGCCCTTCGTCACCACAAAAGGCGACGGCCTCGGCATGGGCTTGGCCATTTGCAGGACCATCGTCGAGGCCCACGGCAGTCGCCTGGAACTGAATGAAGAAGGTGGCGCGGGCACGACCTTTCAGTTTTCCCTCCCCGTCGTCGAGCCGGCGGATGCCACGAACGTCCCTCCGACGGCAGCTTGTTGATCCCGGCGGCGGACGATATAACGGGTGCCGCAGGCCGGTGCTGGGGAGGTTGTGTGGCCATTTCATCGATGACGGGCTTTGCCCGCGCGCAAGGGCAGAACGACCGCTGCTCGTGGATTTGGGAAATCAAGAGCGTCAACGGCCGCGGCCTTGATGTGCGAAGCCGCCTGCCGAACGGCTTCGACCGGCTCGACCCACCCATTCGCGAGCGGGTGACCGCGCGCTTCCGTCGCGGCAACGTTTCGCTCACGTTGTCGCTGCAGTGGAATGTCCGGGGGGCCGGGTTTCGGATCAACCAGGCCGCCCTGGACGAAGTGATCGGTCTGCTCGCCGAAGTTCAGCGGCGGATCCCGGACGCCGCCCCGCCTCGTCCGGAAGGCGTTCTCGCGCTACGCGGAGTCATCGAGACCGCCGACGAGGAGGTCGACGAGGCCGCCCAGCGGGCCACGGATGGTGAACTCCTGGCATCCCTTGATGCCGCGCTTGATTCCCTGCATGCGGCCCGCCGCGACGAAGGGAGCCGCCTGGCCGGGATTGTCGGCGGCCAGTTCGACGAGGTCGAGGCGCTGTGCCGGGAAGCCGAGGCGGTGGTCGCCGCCCAGCCCATGGCCATCCGTGAACGGCTGGCCGCCCAGGTGAAGGCCCTTCTGGAGGACGTTCCCGCCCTTTCCGAAGAACGGCTGGCGCAGGAGGCGGCGCTCCTGATGACCAAGGCCGACCCGCGCGAGGAACTGGACCGGCTGAAGGCCCATCTGGCGGCCGGCCGGTCGCTTCTCAGCGAGACCGAAGCGGTAGGGCGGCGGCTGGATTTTCTGTGTCAGGAATTCAACCGCGAGACCAACACGCTCTGCTCGAAGTCCCCGGACATGGATCTCAGCCGCTGCGGGCTGGCCCTGAAGGCGGTTATCGACCAGATGCGCGAACAGGTGCAAAACATTGAGTAGGCCCGGCCCGGCCGGCGTCGGCGAGGTGTCGCCGAAAGAGCCCATGGCCCGGCGCGGCCTGATGCTGGTGCTTTCCTCTCCTTCCGGCGCCGGCAAGACGACGATTTCGCGCCTGCTTCTGGAGCGCGAGGGCAATCTGATCCTGTCGGTTTCCGCCACCACCCGCGCGCCACGCCCGGGGGAAGTGGACGGGCGCGACTACTTCTTCGTTTCCGACAGCCAATTCGAACGCATGGTATTGGCCGGCGAGTTCCTCGAGCACGCCGAGGTCTTCGACCACCGCTACGGCACCCCGCGGGCCGCCGTCGAGAAGGCGCTGCGCGCGGGGACGGACGTGCTGTTCGACGTCGATTGGCAGGGTGCCCAGCAGTTGGCCCATAACGCCGGAACCGACCTCGTCAGCGTGTTTATTCTTCCGCCGTCCCATGCCGAGCTTGAGAAGCGCCTCAGGACCCGGGCCCAGGATTCCGACGAGGTGGTGCGCCGGCGCATGTCAAAGGCGGCGTCCGAGATGAGCCACTGGGAAGCCTACGACTACATCATCATCAACCGGGTGGTCGAAGACAGCGTGGCCGGCGTCCAGGCCATCCTGGCCGCCGAACGGCTGCGGCGCAAACGCCAACTCGACCTCCCGGCCTTCGTCTCGCACCTCTGCCGCGACGCCTGAGGTTGAATTTCGTCATTGCCCGGCGAAGCCCGGGCAATCCAATTCCCGGCGGCCTGGACGCCCCGGGTATGACGAGAGGGGTTCCGATGAACCTTCGTCAGCTCGAATACTTCCTGGCGGTCGCCAAGTCGCTTAGCATCACGGGCGCGGCCGCCGATCTCGGCGTCGCCCAGCCCACTCTGACGAAGAGTATCCGCGCCCTTGAGGAAGAACTCGGCGTGCGGCTGTTCGACCGGCTGCCGCGAGGCGTGCAGTTGACCGAGTTCGGCCACAGCCTGCTTCGGCATGCCGAGACGGTGAACGTCCAGGTGCAGGATGCCATGAGCGAGATCGACTGGCTGCGCCGCGGTGCCGTCGGCACGGTTTCGATCGGCGCGGGACCGGCCTGGTTGCGCCGCCACCTCCCGCTCTGTCTGGCCCGAACCATGGCGCGCAATCCGGCCATCCGGGCGCGCATCGTCGGTGGTTATGACGAAATCCTGCTGCGTGCGCTGCGCCGCGGCGATCTGGACTTCGTCGTCGCGGAACTGCCGTCGCGAGAGGTCTCCCAGGATCTGGCGATCGAGCGGTTCACTTCCGACGAACTCGGCCCGTGTTGCCGGGCGGACCATCCGCTAGCCCGGCGGGACGATCTGGAACCCGCGCACTTGCTCGAATTCCCTTGGATCCTCCCACCCCGGAGCACCCGCTCTCACCGCCGGCTGCAGGCCCTGTTCGTCGCGGTCGACCTGCCGCCGCCCCGAATCATCGTCGAGACGGAATCCATGGCCTTCATCCTGCACATGCTTCGCGATTCCGACGCGCTGAGCTTCATGGGCGCGATGACCTTACGGTGGAAAGAGGCGCAGGACCTTGCTCTGCTGAAGGTGCCCAAAATCTCCACGATGCGGTACGCCGGCCTCATCAGTCGCAAGGACGGCTGGCTGTCTCCGGCGGCGATGGCGATCATTGCCGAATTGCGGACAGTCTGTACAGCGGATCCCAAGAACTAATGCCATAACTTTTGACTATCGCAATCATAAAACAAATCATTTGTATGCATGGCAATGGGGTGCCACGTTTTTTCCCAATCGCAAAAATGCAGCAGGGAGAATGCACATGGACGCCTTCAAACTGACGCGCCGCCAGACGCTGGCCGGGGCCGGCGCTACCGCCATGGCCCTTGCCACCCGCCCGCTGTGGGCCGCTTCCGCCGCTCCCATTACCATCGTCATCAACCAGTCCCCGTGGTTCGATAGCTTCCGCCGGACGGTCGTGCGCTACGAGGAGGAGACCGGCAACAAGGTCGAGCTGGATGTCAACCCGTTTGCCGGATCGCTGGAAAAGCAGCGCAATTCGGTACGCGCCGCCAACGGCTCGTACGACCTGCTGATCATGAACTCCGGCTGGTTCGCCGAAATGTATGCGGGCGGTTTCGTCGAGGCGATTTCCGACATCGACCCCGGCTTCACGTTGGACTCCGACGTCTACACGCTCGGCAACACCATCTATTTCGATCCCAAGACCCGGGCGATGACGCCGGCCGGCAAGCTGATGTCCATTCCGGTCCAGCCGAACGTGCCCATGCTCTACTACCGGGGCGACCTGTACAAGGAGGCTGGCCTGAAGGAGCCGGAGACCTTCGCCGAACTGGAGGCCAACGCCAAGGCCCTGCACCGTCCGCCCAGCCGCTATGGCATTGTGCAGCGTGGGGCACGCGGCACGCACACCGTGTCCTACGACTTCTATCCGTACCTTTACGGCCGCGGCGGCGGCATCTTCCGCGACCAGAACGTCGGCGACTACACGGTCACGCTGGCCAATGACGTTGGTGTCGCAGCGTTGGAATACTACATCCATCTCGCCAAGGAGGCGGGGCACCCGCAGACGGCGTCTATGGATCAGGCGGAAGTCATCCAGAACGTGCTGACCGGCAAAGCCGCCCACGTCATGGTGGTGATCGCCGCGGCTTCGCAGATGGATGACAAGAACAAGTCTGCGGTGGTCGACAAGATCGAGTTCGCGCCGCCGCCCCACCTGCCGGGGCTGCCGACCGCACCGGCCCTCGGCCACTGGTTGGGCGGCGTCTCGAAAAACGTGCCCGACGATCGCAAGCGCGCCGCAGTCGAGTTCCTGCGCTGGTTCCAGACCAAGGATGCCCAGCTCCACTACGCCAAGTCCGGTGGCATTCCGATCAGCGCCGCGCCTTATAGCGACCCCATTGCCGAGGAGCGCGTCAACCGCTGGATGAAGCCGCTGTCCAAGGCCTTGCCCCACGCGGTGAACATCTACCAGTTCCCGGAAGCCGCCGAGGTGATCGCCGTGCTTGACCTTGGGTTGAATCGGGCGATCAGCGGCGAAATCGAGCCGGCCGCCGCGTTGAACGGCATGGCCGACGAGATCCAGGCCATCGTGGCTAAGCACGGGTACAAGACCGGCAGGGCATGACGCCGGCCGTTGCGGCCGATGGAACGCGAGCCATGAAGGCAACAACGATGCCGATCGGCGAGCCCCGTGCGGTGGCGAGCAGCGGGAAGCGCGGCTCTCTTCTCGACGATCAGGTGTGGCGCTGGGCGACCTTCGCGCCCGCCCTGCTGTTCATGCTGGGCTTAAGCGTGTTGCCGCTGGTCAATCTGGTGGCGACCAGCTTCCACCAAGTCAGCTGGGTCGGTGCGTCGGCTGTCTGGCAGCCCGTCGGAACGGCCCATTATGAAGCCCTTCCGAATGACCCGCTGTTTCGCGCCGGGTTGCTCAACACCGTGATTTTCGCGGTGAGCGCGGTCGGCGGACAAATGGTTCTCGGCTTCGCGCTTGCGCTTCTCTGCAGCCGGATCAGGGGCGGCAGGATCTTCTATCGCACGATCTTCATCCTGCCGATCCTGATCCCCGGCATCGTCATCGGCGCCATCTGGAAGCTGATGTTGAACTTCGACTTCGGGTTGGTGAACAAGATCGTCAGCCTGTTCGGCCTCATGCCGCACGACTGGCTGGGGTCGCCCGCGACGGCGCTCTTCTCCGTCATCATCGTCGATATCTGGCATTGGACGCCGTTCTGCTTCCTGCTGTTCCTGGCCGGTCTGGAATCGCTGCCGCAGGACGTCTACGAGGCCGCCCAGATCGACGGCGCCAACCGCTGGCAGGAACTGCGCTACGTCACCGTTCCGCTGATGGTGCCGACCATCGTGGTCACCTTCGCGTTTCGCCTTGTGCTGGCCTTCAAGGTGTTCGACGAGGTCTACCTCTTGACCGGCGGCGGGCCCGGCACGTCGACCGAGGTGATCAGCTTCACGCTCTATCAGCGCTTCTTCACGGAGGATCGCGTCGGCTACGGCTCGGCGATGGGGGTGGCCGTCATCTTCCTGGTCTCGCTGCTGCTTGTGGTGGCGCTGAATACCCGCCGGAAGCGGGAGGGCATGGCATGAGGCGCATGCACCTTTCCCGGCTGATGGGCCATGCAGTGCTGGTCATCGCCGCCCTCGTCGTGCTGTTTCCGGTCGTCTGGGTGGTGGCGGCGGGCTTCCGCACGCCGATCTCGCTGCTGATGGGCGAGTTCGCCTTTTCCCCGGTGCTGATGAACTTCGCCGAAGTGCTGTTCTCCAAGACCTCGGACTTCCTGCTGAACTACCGGAACTCGCTCCTGGTCGGCATCACCTCCACCGCGCTCTGCCTGCTGATCGGCACCACGGCTGCGTGGTCGTTGTACCGCATGCGTTGGCATCCCTGGGTGCTGCATTCCTTCCTCGGCTGGACAATCATCTTCCACATGATCCCGCCGATCGCCCTGGCAGGCGCCTGGTACACAATGGCGCGCAGCGTTGGGCTGGACAACACCTTCACCGGCCTGATCCTGGCCCACACCACGCTCAACCTGCCGATGGCCATCTGGTTGATGGGTGTCTTCGTGCGCGACGTGCCACAGGAACTGATCGAGGCGGCGCGCATCGACGGCGCCTCGACGCCCGTCCTGCTCGGCAGGATCGTGGTGCCGATCATCCGCCCCGGGCTGGCGGCCACCGGCGTACTGACGTTCGTGTTCTCGTGGAACGAATTCGCCGTCGCCCTGAATTTGACCATGAAGCAGACGGCCACAGTGCCGGTCGCCATCGCCAAGTTCGCCCAGGACTACGAGATCCAGTACACGCAAATGGCCGCCAGCGCGGCGCTGTCGATCGTGCCGGCCCTGGTGCTGCTGGTGATCGGGCAGCGCTTCATCGTCTCGGGCCTGACCAAGGGTGCCATCAAATAGGAGAGGGAATATCTTCATGAAAGCTGTCTTTGTCCTGTTCGATTCCCTCAACCGGCATCTGCTAGGCTGTTACGGCGGCGCGCGCGTGCCGACACCGAATTTCGACCGCCTGGCGCGGCGCTCGGTGACTTTCGATCGCCACTATGTCGGCAGCCTGCCGTGCATGCCGGCCCGTCGCGATATGCTGACCGGCCGCCTCAATTTTCTGCACCGCAGCTGGGGGCCGCTGGAGCCGTTCGACGACGCCTTCCCCGAGCTGCTGCACCGCGGCGCCGGCGTCTACAGCCACCTCGTCACCGACCACTTTCATTACTGGGAGGACGGCGGCGCCACCTACCATAACCGCTACGATTCCTACGAATTCGTGCGCGGCCAGGAGGGCGACGCCTGGAAGGCGATGGTGCAGCCGCACTGGGAAAGGCTGCGCGAGATGTACCATGCCCGCCAGTTCACGACGGAGCGGCGGAAGTATTGCGCCCGCAACGTCGTCAATCGCGAGTTCATCAAGGAAGAAAAGGACTTCCCCTCGGTCAAGTGCTTCGAGCACGGCTTCGACTTCCTGGACCGCAACCGCGACACGGATGGATGGCTGTTGCAGATCGAATGCTTCGACCCCCACGAGCCGTTCTATGCGCCGGCCCGCTTCAAGAAGCCTTTCGAAACCGGTTGGAACGGACCGGTGCGCGACTGGCCCCGCTATGGCCGTGTCGACGAATTGCCGGCCGAATGCGAGGAATTGCGGGCCAACTATTACGCCATCATGTCGATGTGCGATTTCCTGATGGGTCAGCTGCTCGACTATTTCGACCGCCACGACCTGTGGAAGGACACCGCGCTGATCGTCACCACCGACCACGGCTTCCTGCTCGGCGAGCACGACTTCTGGGCCAAGAACCGGATGAACATGTACGAGGAGATCGTCCACATCCCGTTGTTCATCCACGATCCTCGCGCGCCGGAACTGGCCGGTACGCGCACGTCCGCGCTTAGCCAGACGATCGATATCGCGCCGACCTTCCTCGACCTGTTCGGGGTTGCCCCGGAGCCGAACATGGAGGGCTTCTCGCTACTGGGCATGCGGCGCAACGAGGCAAGGCGGGAAGGGGCGCTGTTCGGCTATTTCGGCGGCGCGGTGAACATCACCGACGGCCGCTACACCTACCATCGCTATCCGGCCGACCTGGCGGCGCAGGAGATCTACCAGTACACGGTGATGCCGACTCACATCTTCTCGTTCTTCACGCCCGAGGAACTGTCGCTGGCCAGCCTTTCCGACGGCTTCTCGTTCACCAAGGGGGCCAAGCTGCTGCGGGTGCCGGTCATCGAGCGCTCGCCGATGTACAACAACTATGGCCCCGGCGCCCTGCTGGAAAGCGACACCCGGCTCTATGACCTGGCAACCGATCCCGGACAGCGGAACCCGTTACGCGGTAGTCCCGAGGAGAGCCGGCTCCTCGACCTGATGACCCGGCTGATGCGCGCCAACGAAGCGCCGGCCGAGGCCTTCACTCGCCTGGACCTGCCGCAGGTCGCGGCGGCGGCGTGAGCGGCATGTCCGCGTTGGCCCCCCTCGTCGGGACGCTCCGCCAGCTGGCGAGCGTCCGGTCGCTGACCTTGAACGACGGGGTCGAGAACGGGGTACGCGTCCTCGCCTTCTCGACCGGCGGCGGCCTCGACTTCGTCGTACTCGCCGACCGCTCGCTGGACATCGGGCTTGCGTCCTGGTGCGGTGTGCCGCTCGCCTGGCAGTCGCCGTCCGGCTTCCGACATCCCTCCCTGCGGGATCCGCTCGCCGACCGCCGCACCGGCTTGACTGGCGGTCTCTCAGGTTTCCTGATGACCTGCGGCCTCGACTCGATCCGCCGCTCGGAAGGCGATGCGCCGATGCATGGGGAACTGCCCGTCACTCCGGCGCGACTCACGGCTTATGGCGAAAACTGGGCAGCCTCGCCGCCGATCCTCTTCTGCGAGGGAGAAATCGTCCAGGGCCGGTACGGCGGCAGCCTGCTCAAGCTTTGCCGTCGCATCGAGGCGGAAGCGGGGGGCAGCGCCATCGCCATCATCGATACCGTCGAGAACTGCGGTCCCGAGCCCGCCCCCCACCAGGTCCTCTATCACTTCAATCTCGGCTACCCCGCCATCGCCGACGGCACGACCGTCGCCTCGGCCGGCCGCCGCATTTTGGGCCCGCTGAGCCTAGCGGCGGGCAACGGGCCGGAAGTGCCGCAGTGTCACCCTGCCGGCGAGGGCGAGGCGTCCTGGACCGTCACGACGCCTTCGGACCGGGCGGGTGTGGATTCCCTTCGCATCACCTTCAAATTTGATCCGGTAGCCCTGCCAGTGATGCAACTGTGGGGCGATTTGCGCGCCCACTGCGGCGTGCTCTCCATCGAACCATGTACCAGCCGGCGGACCCCCGACGGCGGCAGCGAGCCGGGGCGCGTCCTTCAGCCGGGGGAACGGCAGAGATACCGCCTCGAGGTTTCCGTCGCCGGGACCCCGCCGAAGATTACGTTCAACACGTCTGAAAACCGAGTGCAGTCATGACCCTATCGATCAACGACGGGAGCAATATCCTCGGCAAGATCCGCGAATCCTTGAAGCGGCACTTCGAACACCTCGACCGGGCGCTACGCCTCATCAGACCCTATCACCCGGAGCGGCACTACATGCGCCGCGGCAAGGCCGGCGGGGATGGCAACGCGGCCAATGCCTCCGGCCGGGGCTGATCGCGAGCCTCTAGCCGACAATCTCCGTCATCGGGGCGATGGCGATTCCTTCGGCCTTCAGCGTTTCGCGAATCTGGGTTGCCATGGCGACGGCGGCCGGGTTGTCGCCGTGGACGCAAACGGTGTCGACGCGGACCGGCACGCGCTTGCCGGTGATGCTGACGACTTCCTGGTCCTCGACCATGCGCACCACGCGGCGCGCCGCCACTTCGGGGTCGTGGATCATCGAACCTTCGATCTTGCGGGAAACCAAGTGCCCCTCGTCGGTGTAGGCGCGATCCGCGAACACCTCGCGGGCGACCCGCAGGCCCAGCTTCTCGCCGGCTTTCTCCATTTCGGTGCCGGGCATGGCAACCAGGATGAGGTTCCAGTCGCTGGTGCGGGCCGCCCGCGCGCAGGCCATGGCGAGGCCGGCGTCGACGCAGGCCATGTTGTTCAGCGACCCGTGCGGTTTCAGATGGGTGACCGCGTGACCGACGTGAGAGGCCATCGCCACCAGCGCCCCGATCTGATAGACGAGGATCTTCTCGATATCCTCGGGACGCTCGCCCTGGATCGGCCGGCGGCCGAAACCCCACTGATCGATGAAGCTGGGATGGGCGCCGGCGCCGACGCCGTTTTCCTTGGCGCAGCGAAGCGTGGTATCCATGACCAGCGGGTCGCCGCCGTGGAAGCCGCAGGCGATGTTGGCGGAACTGACGATCTTGAGCATCGCCGCGTCGTCACCCATGGTATAGGCGCCGAAGCTTTCCCCCATGTCGCTGTTCAGGTCCACCCGCACCATCGTCCTTCTCCTTTCCGCTGTCTCGTGACGATATCGCCCATTATGCGCCGAGCCGAGGGCGCTTTGCCAAGAACCGATTGCCAGCGGTATCGCGAAGCGGCAGGGTAGACGCCCAGTAAGAGCGGAAGCCTGCGGAGAACTTCGATGTCCGACAGCATGCAGCCACCCGCGAAAGTCGCGACCCCGCCCCGTTTTCTGCCGGCGGGGGACGGTGCCGTCGTCGTCGAATTCGGCAGCGCGGTGGACGAGGCGTTGAGCGACCGCGTCATGGCCTTGGATGCCAGGATCTCCGGGGCGGGAATCGAAGGCGTCGTCGAGACCGTGCCGACCTACCGGTCGCTGCTGGTTACCTATGACCCCCTGGTGATCCGAGCCCGCCAACTGATTTCTCGATTGGCGGAACTCGCGAAGGGCGCGGATCAGGCGGCGACGGTGGGACGGCAATGGGTGATCCCGGTCTGCTACGGCGGCGATCATGGCGAAGACCTGGAATGGGTGGCCAAGGTTCACGACATGACGCCGGAAGACGTCATCGCCCTTCATTCGGGGGCGACCTATCGGGTCTACATGATCGGCTTCACGCCCGGCTTCGCTTATCTGGGAGGGCTGCCCGAAGTCCTCCACACGCCCCGGCGCGAAACCCCGCGAACGCTGGTTCCGGCCGGCAGCGTGGCGATCGGCGGCCAGCAGGCGGCGGTGTTCTCGGTGGCGGCGCCCAGCGGCTGGCATATGCTGGGGCGAACGCCGGTTCGCACCTTCGACCTCAGGCGTGACGATCCCTTTCTGATCGCACCCGGCGATCGCATCCGCTTTTCGCCGATCGCCGCCGCCGAGTTCGATGTCCTGGCGGCGCGGGCCGAGACCGGAGACACCGTGGCCTGGCACGAGGAGGCGGCGTGATGGCGGCCCTGCTTGTCGCCGATCCCGGCCCGCTCGCCACCCTTCAGGACCTCGGGCGCGTCGGCTATCAGCGATTCGGCGTCACGGTGGCGGGCGCCATGGACGAAGTGGCCCTGCGCCTCGCCAACCGGTTGGCGGGAAACGAGGCGGGCGAGGCCGCCATCGAATTCACCCTGGCCGGGGGAACCTACGTGGTGGAAGCAGCGGCTTGCCGGATCGCCGTCGCCGGCGGCGACTTCCCGGTCTCGGTCAACGGCCGGCGGGTCGGCGCCTACGCCAGTCATACGCTCAGGCGGGGCGACCGGCTGGTCATCGGGCGGGCGCATTCCGGCACGCGGGGTTATCTGGCGGTGGCCGGCGGCTTCGATCTGCCGAAAGTGCTGGGGAGCCGCTCGACCCACGTGCGCTCGGCACTGGGAGGTGTGGACGGCCAACCGTTGAAGGCCGGAAGCCGCATTCCGTTGGCTGCGGCCGAGTGTTTCGACGATCCCGACCGCTGGTTGAAACCGGGCTTGTGGCCGAAAGGCCGCGATTTCGTGCGCGTCGTTCTCGGCCCTCAGGACGACCTGTTCACCGAAGAGGGGAAGGCGACCTTCCTTTCTTCCGCTTACCGCATCCTGCCGCAATCCGATCGCATGGGGTATCGCTTCGAGGGACCGCCGATCCGGCACGCGGCGGACTACAACATCGTTTCCGACGGCATCGCGCCGGGCAGCGTGCAGGTGATCGGCAGCGGCCAGCCGATCATCATGCTGGCCGACCGCCAGACGACCGGCGGATACGCCAAGATCGCCACCGTCATCTCCGCCGATCTGCCGGTGTTGGCGCAGTGCCGTCCGGGTAACGCGGTGCGCTTTCAGGCCGTGAGCGTGGAGGAGGCCGAAGACCTTCGCATCGCCATGCTGGAGGGCATCGATCGGCTGGAAAGGGCTTTCTATCGCGTCGGCAGCACTGTCGACGACACCGCCAACCTTCTCGGCGTCAACCTGATCGACGGCGTATTTCAGGGACACCATACTTAGTTCGCCAAGAATTAAGTATGGCGTCCCTGAAATACGCCGGGCTCGGATTTCTCCTCCAGGGCTCTCGCCAATGCGCAGAAGGCGGGCACCTCCAACTCCTCGGCCCGGGCCGACGGGTCGATTCCCAGGCCGGCGAGGTCGAGATCCAACCGGCGCAGGCTGGCTCGCAGCATCTTGCGGCGCTGGCCGAAGGCTGCCGCCGTCACCGTTTCCAGTGCCTTGAACGAGGCCGGGGCCAGCGGCTGCGGCCGGGGGGTGAGAACGACGACGCTGCTCGTCACCTTGGGCGGCGGGGTGAAGGCCCGCCGGTCGACGGTAAAGGCGGAGCGCACTTCGCACAGCCACTGGGTGATCACCGTGAGCCGCCCGTACGCCTTGCTGCGGGGGCTGGCGAGGAGGCGGTCGGCGACCTCCTTCTGGAACATCAGGGTTAGGCTCTCGAAAGCCGAGGCCTGGCGGAGCCATTGCAGGAGAAGGGGCGTCGCCACGTTGTAGGGAAGGTTGGCGACGATACGCTGCGGCGGCGGGCCGAGCTTGGCGACGTCGACCTCCAGGGCATCTCCCTCGATCAACTCGAACCGCTCGCCAAAAGGGCCGGCCAGTTCCTTGAGGGCGGAAACGCAACGCGGATCCTTTTCGATGGCGATCACGCGACGAGCCCCGGCCAGCAGCAGGGCGCGCGTCAGGCCTCCCGGGCCGGGGCCGATCTCGATGACCGTGGCATCGCCAAGGTCGCCCGCCGTCAGCGCGATGCGCCGGCACAGGTTGGAATCGAACAGGAAATGCTGGCCCAGGGAATGGCGCGCGGTGAGATCGTGGCGGGCGATGACCTCGCGGAGCGGCGGAAGATCGGCCGCCGTCGGGGCGCCGGTCATGAACGACGGGCCCGGTTGGCCGTCATCTCGGCGGCGACGCGTAAGGCCGCCATCAGGCTGCCCGGTTCGGCCTTTCCGCTTCCCGCGATGTCGAGCGCCGTCCCATGGTCCGGCGAGGTGCGCACGAACGGCAGCCCGAGCGTGGCGTTGACGCCGCCGTCGAAGTCGAGCGCCTTGATCGGGATCAGCGCCTGATCGTGATACATGCAGATGGCGGCGTCGTAAGTGCGCCGGGCGCGCGGGGTGAAAAGCGTGTCGGGAGGGAACGGTCCGGTGGCGTCGATTCCCTTCGCCCGCAGTATGTCGATGGCCGGCCGGATGATGGTCTGCTCTTCGGTGCCCATGGCCCCGCCTTCCCCAGCGTGGGGATTGAGGCCGGGAATTGCCAGCCGCGGGTGTTCGATCCCGAAATCCCCTTTCAGGGAGGCGGCGGTGATTTCGGCGGCGACGACGATGGCTTCCGTCGTCAGGGTCCGGAGCGCATCGGCAAGGCTGACGTGAATGGTGACCGGGACGACCCGCAGCTCGGGGCAAAGCAGCATCATGATGGGCGGCGTGCGGATGCCGGCCAGGGCGGCCAGGAATTCGGTATGGCCGGGAAAGGTGAACCCGGCGGCATAGAGGACTTCCTTGTGGATCGGATTGGTGACGACGGCTCCGGCCCGGTCTTGCTGGACGAAAGCCACCGCCATTTCAATGGACCGGCGGACCGCTTCCGCCGCGGCGGGCGTGGGCTTGCCGGGAAGGACCTCGATGCCGAGCGGTTGGTCCAGCACGGGAAGGGCTGTGGGGAAGATCCGGGGCGCCTCCTCGGGAGAGTCGATGCGCTCGATGGGCACCTTAAGGCTAAGCCTCGCCGACAGCGATTGCAGCCGGGCGGCATCGTCGATCACGAAAAAGCAGGGCATCGCGGCATCGCGTCGCAGCCACGCGCCCAGCGTCACTTCGCCGCCCACTCCCGCGGGCTCGCCCATGGTGAGGGCCAGGGGCAGGGGTGCCATTTGCCGGGTCCGGGTCGATGTCGGGGCCATCACAGACGGATGTCGATGAAAGCTGCCCGCCTCAAGTCGCGAAGGTAGCGCTGGGCGGCGGCGTCCAGGCGTTGCAGGGTGAGCATGCGCTCGATCTGTTGGCGCTGGTCCTGCTCGGCATTCTGGCCTTGGCGGGCGCATACCATAAGCACCGCCAAGCCGCTTTCGGTACGCACGGGAGCGCTGGGGCGGCCGATTTCGAGGTCGCGAATGGCGTTCTGGACAGCCGCCGGCAGGGCGCTGGCCTTCAACTTGCCCAGGCTTCCCGACATCGGCGTGGCCAGTTCCCTGGCCAGGGCTTCCATGTCGCCGCAGCTTCTTGCCCTGGCGGCCGTCGACTGAGCCTTGGCCGTGGCGTCCGCGACCTGCGCCGCGGGGGCATTGGCGGCCAGCGGGAAGAACAACTGTTGCAACTGCACCTCGGCATCGCCGCCGGACACCCCGGCGGCAAGGCGGCGCTCGCGCAACAGAATGATCTGGAAGCCGCTGAGCGTGCGGATCGGCCCCGCGACCTGGCCCGGCTGCATTTGAGAAACCGGGGCCGACAGGTCTTCCCCCAGCTCTTCGGCCCGCACCCATCCCAGGTTCCCGCCCTCCGCCGCCGAGGCCGCCTGGGAAAAGTTCCGCGCCACGGCGGCAAAGTTGGCTCCCTGCTGCAACTGCTGCATGATCCGCTGGGCGACCTGACGGATCTGCGCTTCGTTTTCGGTGTCGTCGACGCGCAGGAAAATCTCCGCCAGCAGGTATTCGGGTTTGCCGACGCCGGCCTTGATCCGCGCCAGCGTCTCGCTCACTTCCTCGGGTGAAATCTGGATCTGGGGCCGAATGCGCCGGCCGACGACCTTGCTCCACGCAATCTGTGGCTCGACCTGGTTGACCAGCGCCAGCTTGTCGATGCCGTTTCTGGCGAGGAAGGTTTCCAGGCCGCCTTTGGGCATGCCGTTCTGCCGTTCGATGTTGGCCATGGCTTGCTCGACCTCGGGATCGGCAACCGTAATGCTCAGCCGCTTCGCCTCCTGTAGCTGGAGGACTTCATCGATCATCCGCCGCAGGACTTCGGGGGCCAGGCGGCGCCGGGTTTCCGGCGTGTCCGTGGTATCGGATCCGGCGATGAGCAACGACAGCCGGGACTGCAGGTCGTAAAGAGAGATGACTTCGTCATTGACGACGGCGGCGATCTTTTGCGTTTCCTGCGCAAAGACGGCATTGCCGATGGCAGCGAAGCCGCATACCAGGACGGTCAGGAGAAGCTTTCTCATCATATGGGCGGTGCAATCCGATCCGATGGCCAACCGAGGGAACTCCCCCATCATATGCTGCCGCCCCGCCTGACGGCAACTCGCGCGGGTTCTCTCCCGGCGGGCGGCGCGTTCGTCAGTAGGCCGTGGTGGTGAACTCGCCCAGGGTTTTGAACATCACGCGAAAGATGATGCTGTCACTGGGCACGAGGTCGCGATCCGAGTAGAACGATCGGGCGAGACGGGTATCGAAGATCAGACATTCGTCTTCGTAAATGAGGCTCATGTCGTACGAGCGGCTTTCCTTGGCCTCGGCGTCATAGACGACCGACGTTTGCGATCGCCAGTAGCGATTGATCTGGGCGGTGACCGTGGAACGCCATTCCTCGCGCGAGGTGGTGAACTCGCTGTCCTGCTGGCGGTCGTAGAAGACGTAGCCAGCACTCAGGCGCAGGGCCCGCGGACCCGTCGAAACCGTTGCTTCGTTTCGGCGTGGGGTGAAGTCTTCCTTGTCCAGGCGGGTTCGGTAGATCAGGTCGAGATATTGGTTCGGCGATACCTGGGCGCGGGCGACGATGTCGGAAAGGTTATCCTCGAGGCCGGAACCTTCGGCGAAGGTATCGTCTTCCTTGAGCCGGTAGCTCTGGCCGACGAGAACCGAGGTATATCCGCCGCCCGCCCCGTAGGCGGCCCAGCGGGCGCCGTAGCTCACCCTTGGGCCGCTTTCGACCCGATCCAATCCGGAAAACCGGCTGGAACTGAAAAGATTGGTGTCGTCGAATTCGATTTCCTGGCTGTCCTCGTTGGGAATGGTATTCGGATTGCCGCCGTAGGGGCTGACGAACACCGAGGTGATCGGCTCGAAAACTTGCACGATGCGGCCCTCGGAGCGGACGAAGGGATAGCGCCAGTTGAGCGCGATTTCGGGGATCAGCCGTTCGGTGACGCCGGAGTAGTTCGACTCCCCGTCGCCGCGTTCCAGGTCGTTGACCTGATAGATGTCGCCGCGCAACGATGTCGACAGGGTGTAGACGTCGCCCAGGGGGCCGGTGTACGGGATGTCATAGCCGGCATCGACCGAAAACCGGCGCGTGTCGGTACCGTCACTGCGGGCCAGCGAGAGCAGGTTGACGTCCATACGGGTGCGCCCGCCGAACTTCCCGGGTTCGCCGACATGGCGGTAGTCGAGCATGGGCAGAACGAGGGGAGTGGTTCCGGGGTCGTCGTTCTCCTGAAGCCCTTGGAAGGCATAGGCGTTGGCCGAGAAGTAATTGCGCCTGCGGAATGCCTCCGTATAGAGGCGGCTGGTCAGGCTTTGGGGGGATTCGAAACCGTAGCGGCGCAGGTAGGTGTCGTCGGTCGACCGCTGGGCGTCGAACCCCCACCGCCAGGTGTTGTTGATGTCGAAGCGGCCTTCGCTGTCGATATGTCCTCGGATGTCGTTTTCCGAGTCCTGGGTGATGCTGGCCGTGGCGTCGATTCGTCCCTTCTGAAGGTGCCGGCGATAGTCGCCGACGAGGGCGGGCCCCTCGTCCGAGGTCATGATCGGCGTGACCGTCAGGTCCTCCGACGGGCTGATGTTGAAGAAATAGGGCACCTGCACGATGAACCCGAGATCCGACGAGTTGCCCATGCTGGGGGGCAGGAAGCCGCTACGCTTTTTGACCGTCGGGTCGGGATGGGAAAAGTAGGGTGTATAGGCGACCGGTACGCCCTTGATTTCCAGCCAGGCGTCTTCGTAGCTGACGTCGTGAGTGAGGTTGTTCTGGGTCAGCTTGATGGCCTTGACTTGCCACAACGGCGGGCGCGTCGGATCGTCGGCGCAGAGATAGCAGGCGGAATAGACCCCCTTGCTCATCTCATGAACGACGCCATCCGTCCGCTTGCCGCCGTTCGCGGCGATGCGGGCGCCGTCGGCGAGGATGATTCGGATATCGCGGACGATTCCGTTCTTGAGGTCGCCGGTCAATTCCACGTATTCGGCAAAGAAGACGTCACCTTCCCCCTCGAGAAGACTGACGTTGCCCGTCGCCGTAAGGATGTCGTCGCGCTGGTTGTAGACAAGATGGTCGGTCAGAAGAACCTGGTTGTCTCGCGAGACTTCGACATGGCCGCTTGCGGTCACCACGCCCAGTTCGCGATCGTAGCTCATACTGTCGGCCCTGAGCAGGACCGGAGCCTCTTCCGTTCCGGCCGCTTGTGCATGCGCCAGCCCCGGCAGCGACAAGGCTGCGGCAACAATCCCGGCAGCGGCCAGGAAACGAGGAAGCAACCTTGCCATCATCGCTCAACCATCTTCGAGATGAAGCAACATGGCAAGCCCCAGAAGCGTGGCGATGCTGGCCGGAGCCCACGCCGCCAACACCACCGGGATGCTGTTCGACAGGCCGAGTGCAAAAACGATGTCCTGAAAGAAATAGACGATGAAGCCGGTCAGGATGCCACCCGCGACGACAACTGTGTTTCCGCTGCGCCGGGAATGGCGCAAGGTGAAGGTGGCGGCGATGAGGATCATCGCGAAAATCATCAGCGGCGCCGCCATCAGGGAATTCCAGTACAGGCGGTGGCGGACGGCCGAAAACCCTGATTTTTCCAACGTTTCGATGAACTCCGGAAGCGCCCAGAAGGACATGGTTTCGGGGGTGGCGAAGCTGTCCTGGATCTTGTCGAGCGTCAGGTCCGTCGCCAGCCAGTATTCCTTGTCGAATTGCGTGGGCTGCTCGGGCGCGGAAACGCGGGCGTTCTTCATGTGCCAGAAGCCGTCCTCCAGACGGGCGGAATCGGCGTCGATGCGGCCCAGGAACTTGCTGTCTCCCTCATAGATGAAAACCAGCACGTTCTTCAATTCGACCAGGGTGCGTTCCTGGAAGACGTGGGTGGCGAAGATGACGGACTGGCCGGTCTGGTTCGCCTGGCGCAGCCATATGCCGCTTTTCGACAAAGCCAGAAAGCTGACTTCCCCCTTGAATTCCGTCGATTCCAGGCGTTCGTAGCGGGTCAACAGCACCGCCGCCAGCGGGTTCAGCGCGGCGACCTTCAGCACGCCCAGCAGAAGCGCGATCGTCACCACCGGAAAGAGGAACTGCCAGGCGGACACCCCGGCCGCCCGGGTCACCACCAGTTCGTGATGCCGGGTCAGCCGCCAGAAAACGGCCATGGCCCCGAACAGGGCGGCGAATGGAAAGAGCTGCTGGCCCATGTGGGGAAGCTTCAGCAGGGCCATTTCCAGGACCAGGGTGAAGGTGATGTGCGATTTCGACGATGCCCGCCGCATCAGTTCGATGATGTCGAACATCAGGATGATCATCAGGAAGATCCCGAACAGCATCAGGAAGCCGACCAGGAAGTTCCGGCCGATGTAGAAGGAAAGCGTCGGGGAAAGGCGGATCGCCATGGCTCGGCCCCCGGTTACGGCGTTGCCACGGCCGGCCGGTTCCGGCGGCGGTGCCAGTCCCTGGCATGCAGCAACGCCAGATAGCCGACGACGGACGGAATTACGGCGGATACGTAGAGGACCGGGATCCAGGACAGATTTCGCGCGCTGTAGTACTGAATGGCGAGGACCCCGGCTTGGATGCCGATCAAAAGCGAAATGGCCAGAACCACCCGATGGCTCTGGGATCGTCGGCTGAACGTCCCCGACAGCATGCAGGCCAAGGCGATGATGTTGAACCCCATGGCGAGAAGGGGTGACGACAGCCTCTTGTGCGCCTCGACGGTGAACTTGCCGTAGTCTTGTTGCAGAACCGTCGGGTCCTGGGAGGCGTTCAAGAGCTCGTCCAGCGTTCTTTCGCTGGCTTCCCGGTATCGGGCCTCGGGGCTTTCCAGCACGTCTTCCAGGTCGAAGGCCGAACGATCGAAATAGAGGAGCGACAGGCGGCCGGTCTTGCGTTCCATCTCCTGACGGTTGCCGTCGAACAGGACCAGACGGGCACCGGCGCCGCTTTCGACCAGCGCCCCCCGTTCGGCCATGTAGGTCGTCGGCTTTTCCTTGTTCCGGTTGTCGTGCACCAGAAGACCGCGCAACTGGCCGTCCTTGGTGCGTTCGCGGACATAGACCGTGATGTCGCTGCTGAGCGCGTTGAAGGCTCCTTCCTGAAGGACGACATGCGCGAAGCTATGGCGAAAGGTCCATTGCATCTCGCGGAACTTGCGCCACGATTCCGGCATGACGAAAAGATTGAGTGCATAGAGCAGGACAACGATGATCATGCCCAGCAGGATGGCCGGCTTGGCCAGGGCCCATTGGCTTAAGCCCGCGCCGCGCATGACGATCAGTTCGCGGTCGGTGCCCATTTTGCTGTAGATGAACACGACGACCGTGAACAGCGCGATCGGCAGCACAATCGGCAGGAAATTGGGCAGCATGAGCATGGTCATGTAAAGGAAGGTGCCGACGGTCAGGCCGCGGTTGACGATCATCTCGACGAACCGCAGCGACTGCATCAGCCAGATGACGCAGGTCAGGCCGGCCGCAACCATGACCATTCCGACGACGAGTTGCCGGAACATGTAGCGACCCATTCTGTTCATCATGCCGAATCCCGGCTCCAGAGCATGGCGCCAAATTGTGGGAAAAACGCCTGGGAATCAAGGAATAACCTTAAAAACCTCGCGGCCAGGGCAAGCCGGCGGCGGTGACACCATTCTGCGACACATCGCCTTTGAACTGTTACAAAATGAAACAAAAAACACTGTAATTGACATACTTGCGAAACGAATGGGCTGTAGTGTCTACATCGTGGTTCGTTGCACGGGTGCTGATCACCGGGACTTACAACCGACAAAGATCAGCAAAGAAAACGGTGGCTGTCCGCCCCTCCCAGTCTCCCCCCTCCCCCTCAAGGCCGGACAGCCATCGTCTCTCCCTCTCGAACGATGAAGCCTCCCTGTTAAACTTGCCGAGCCCCCAAAGGGCTCGGCAAATCTTTTTGGGAATTGGCCGGCGGTACGATGGTCACCGCTTGTCTTGCGGGGGGATGACTTTTCCGGGATTCATAATGTTGCCGGCATCCAGCGCCGCCTTGATCTTGCGCATCATGGCGATTTCCGGCTCCGTCTTGAACTCGCGCAGCTGGTTCATCTTCAAACGGCCGATCCCATGTTCGGCGCTGATGCTGCCACCGAGGTCGGCGACCATGGCGTTGACGATCCGGTTGATCGGCTGCCAGCGATCCAGGAACGCCTGTTTGTCGGCGCCGATCGGTTGACTTAGGTTGAAGTGGATGTTGCCGTCGCCGACGTGCCCGAAGGCACACACCCGTACCCCCGGAATCTCCCGCTCCATCCGGGGAATGGCCAGGTTCATGAAGTCGGCGATTCGCGACACCGGTACCGAGATGTCGTGCTTGATGCTGCCGCCCTCGTGCTTCTGGGCCTCCGGGATGGCTTCCCTGATCTTCCACAGGGCATCGGCCTGCGACAGGCTGTTGGCGACCACGGCATCCGCGACGAGGCCGCCTTCCACGGCCCGGGCAAGCTCGTCTTGCAGGAGGTCGCGCAATGGATCGCCCGGCCGCGAACTGGTGAGCTCGATCAGGGCGTAGTAGTGATGCGGCTTGCCGAACGGGTCGGCTACCCCCGGTGTATGGCGGCAGCTGAACTCGACCGCGATGCGCGGCATCATCTCGAAACCGGTCAGGGTGTCGCCGGCGGCATCGCGGATCTGCGCGAAAAGATCCAGCACGTTCTCGACGCGGGTCATGCCGGCCAGCGCCGTTTCCCTCGCCTTGGGGCGGGGATAGAGCTTCAGCACGGCCGCCGTGATGATGCCCAGCGTTCCTTCGGCGCCGATGAACAGATGCTTCAGGTCGTAACCGGTATTGTCCTTGCGCAGTCCGCGCAGCCCGTTCCAGACCTGGCCGTCCGGCAACACCACCTCGAGGCCCATGACCTGCTCGCGGGCGTTGCCGTAGCGCAGCACGGCGATGCCCCCCGCATTGGTTGAGAGATTGCCGCCGATCTGGCAGCTGCCCTCCGAGGCCATGCTCAAGGGGAACAGGCAGCCGATGTTGTCGGCGGCGCGTTGCAGATCGGCCAGGATGCAGCCGGCTTCCACCGTCATCGTGTGGTTCAGGGGATCGATGGTCCGGATGCGGTTCATCCGCCCGACGCTGAGGATAATGCCGCCTTCGGGGACACCGCCGCCGACATGGCCAGTATTGCCGCCCTGGGGCGTGATCGGCAGGCCGACGGCGGCGCACAGCCGCACCACCTCGGCGGTTTCCGCGGTCGAGGCCGGCCGGACGACGGCGGCGCAATGTCCGCGGTAAAGGCCGCGGCTTTCCTTGAGGTAAGGTTCCATTGCGGTGGCATCGTCGATCCACCCCTTCGGGCCGACGGCGGTACGGATGGCGGCCAGGGCTTGCCCCGCCGTCATCATGGTGCCGTCGCTCCGGCCAAGCTGCCCTCTTCCGGGGGAGTGGCTGCCCGGGTCAGGCGATCGTTGATGGCGCGGCCCAGTCCTGTCTGCGGAATGGGCGAGACGGCGATGGCGGCGAAGTCTCCGCGATCCAGTTCGCGCATCATCGCGAAGAAGTTGGCCGCGGCCTCTTCAAGGCTGCCCCGCGGGCTCAGGTTGAGGGTGGCCCCGGTGGCTTGCGGGCCGAAGCCGAGCAAAGCCTCGTCGGGCCCCGCCGCCGTCGCGTTCAGGCGGAGCGGCCGGCCGGGCGCGTAATGACGGCTGAGCATGCCCGGCGATTTCGGTGCGCTGCCGGTGGGCGCTGCCAGCGTCCCGATGACGGCTTCGATATCCTCGACGGGAAGGCCACCCAGGCGTAGCAGCGTGGGCGTCTCCGTGCTGAGGTCGACGACAGTCGATTCGAGGCCGAGCCGGCAGGGGCCGTCGTCCAGGATGAGATCGATGCGCCCGTCGAGATCGGCGGCGACGTGCGATGCCGTCGTCGGACTGACAGAGAACGAGCGGTTGGCACTGGGCGCGGCGATGGGAAGCCCGGCATCGGCGAGCAACGCGCGCGCGACCGGCTGGCCGGGAACGCGCACCGCCACGGTTTCAAGCCCGGCGCTGACCAGGAGCGAGATGCCGTTGGCGGCGCGCCTGGGCAGTACCAGGGTCAGCGGGCCCGGCCAGAAGGCGTCGGCCAGCCTGCGGGCCCGCCCGTCGAAGGCAACGGCCGCGGCGGCGCTGTCGGCATCGGCGAAATGGACGATGAGGGGATTGAACTGGGGTCGGTTCTTGGCCGCGAAGATGGCGGCCACCGCCGCATCGTTGGTGGCGTCCGCGCCCAGCCCATAGACCGTCTCGGTCGGAAAGGCGACCAGACCGCCGCGCCGGAGCGCAAGCGCGGCTTCGTGGATGGCTTCAGGCGAAGCCTTGAGGATCGAGGTCTGGCGTTGGGTCAACTCGGAATCCGGTCTGTCGCGTGTTCGTGTGGCGGGCAACAGGTGAAGCATACACAACAAAGAGCCGTCGGACATACCAACGGCTCTTTTTACTCTCGTGAATTGTCTGCGGTCAGCCTAGACCACCCGCGGTAATGATCTGGCTCGGCAGTCACCGCATCGAGTGCGGCGGCTATAACGGTATCCGATTTGGATACCGCGATCATTATGCGCGCACGGGTCGAAAAAATCAAGGTCGATGGCCTAATCTCCAGGGCTCCGAACTCGGGTTAACGACGGTTTACGGCTTGCGCGGAACGTGATTCTCTGAATCGGGTTGGTTCGGAGGATCGAAGATGGTGTCGAGCGGTTCGGAGTTTGGAGAGAAGTCGCGGCTTCGGGCGCTGCTGGA